>JAGVLG010000013.1 GCA_020054325.1 Gammaproteobacteria bacterium | reverse complement strand
ATAATGATTACGATCAATATGAAGGTAAATACTTAAAATTTAAAGCTGATAGAATTAATGTTGAGTTTTTAAAGGAATTGCCTGGTAAATAATTCGTTATAAGTTGCTAAGCCTCATATTCACGAATTAAATTATCTTGCCATCCCAAAGCTGGCCTAGAAAGTCGCGCCAGTGATAAATTCTGATCCCATCTTTTTCATATAAACTTCGATCTAAACATACCATAAAATATTGTTTGCATATCCCTTCTTCTCTGAGTAATTGTAAGCCTTTTAAATGCCTAGAGGTAATATGTTCTGTTGCCTTGATTTCAATTGCTAACTCATCGCCTATTATAAAATCAACTTTTTGATGGTTTATAGTGCGCCAAAAACATAGATCTAATCTCTTTTTATAGTAACTCAAATACGCGCGTAGCTCTAAAAGAATAAAGTGTTCAAGTGCATCACCAAACATTTCAGTTTTTGGTGGTATGCTCTTAATAGAGCATAAAAAATTTCTTACGCCCAAATCAAACAAATAAAATTTAGTACTGCTTATTGCCTTACGCTTAATTGTTTTTGTAAAGACAGGTACTGCAAATCCTAAAAGAGTATCTTCAAGAATTGAATAATATTCCTTAACAGTATGCGGAGAAATCTGTAAATCTGAAGCTATTTTATTGTAATTAATGATCTGCCCAGATGTTAAGGCTGCTGCAGTTAAAAACCTGATAAATATAGGTAAATTTCGTACCATAGCCTCGGATCTAATTTCATCATGTAGGTACGTATCTACATAACCTTCCAACTCATGCTCTGGGTTTGTGCTTAAATATACACTAGGTAAACCGCCATACAACAGATATCTATCAAAATCAAAATTAGTTATTTCTGCACTAACTAGAGGAAATAGTTCTGTTTTCCAAGCCCGTCCTCCTAGCATATTTGCATGTGATCTTTTTAACCTTCTAGCACTACTACCGGTTAATAAAAATTTAGTGCCTCGTTCCTCAATTAATCTGTGTACTTCGTTGAGTAAAATAGGGATCCTTTGTACCTCGTCAATAATGGCGATTGGCGCTCCTTTTGGTAGCATATCTTCCAATTCCCAGGGTGCTTGTTCTAAACGCAAATAAGTTGCAGTTTTTAATAAATCGATAATTGGATATTGCTCATCAAACGCAGCTTTGATTAACCTTGTTTTGCCAGTTTGGCGTGGGCCGAATAAAAAATGCGATTTGTCTTGCATTAATTTGTTTAAATTAAGAATTCTCTGTAGGTACACCTAAATTCCTTATTAACCAAGTGTTTCGACTTAATAATAGCAAAACCTATGGATTTTTGCAATGCAACTGCATAAAAAAGCCAAAAAAGTGTAGTAACGTTGCACAAAGCTGCTAATTGGAAGACGACATCGTAAAATTTCTGGTATTTGTGTACTTTGTTAAGTAACCCACGAAAAGTAAGTGACATGAAAGTGTTTATTTCTAAGGTAATATTTAGTATAATGACCAAATTCTATTAAAATAATTATAAAGATAAACAAAATGAATAAATCAGAAGCTATAAAAGCAGCAAATAACGGGGCGTTGGCAGCAACTATTTCATTTGCAATTTCTGCGGTGATTTTCGCATACGCATATTCTACAAATCAAACCTCTGGTTTTTTAAGACTTTTTAATGATCCACTCGTTATATTTGATTTGCTAATCGTATCGGTATGTGCGTTTGGCATGACACATAAATCTAGAGCAGCGGCAGTTGTGGTATTGGTTCACTTTATACTTTCTAAAATTGCAATGATTCAGGATACTGGTAAATTCAATGGTGCGATGGTAGCTGTGATATTACTTTATTACTATGCAAAAGCGATACAGGGTACATTTGTGTATCATAAAATTGAGAAGCAAAACAATCCTGAATATAAATATGCTCCCAAATGGAGTTTTTATATTGGAATTCCACTGGGTATTATTTTCTGTTTTCTAACATTATTGGGTTTAGTAGTTGGAGATCCTGGTAGTCTTTAGATAGTCGCATACTAATACAACAATTAATTAAAGAGTTCAGGTTATTTTGAAATCGAGTTGTTTTGAAACCAGCCAATAACACACACATTGCCCTAATCAACCCAGCGCTTTAAAAGGACTGGGTAAATGGGAAGAGAAGTATTAAGAAACGTTACAACCAGGAACACAACCACCTTTTTCATCAGGTGCTGTTATGTCTTTCAAATGACCGGAAGACCATTCGTTTGAACCATCATCTGCAGGTGTTGATCCAGAAGCACCGCTACCATTGGCTGGGCTTGGTCTGCTCAGTAATAGAGGCTTACCTTTTAATACATCTTGAGCATCTTCTGTTACAACACATGCTGCTAGATAGCCAGCCATCTCTTCGTTTGAGGAAAACTTGTGCTTTCCGTTTTTAAGAGATTTTATTTGCAGCGCTAAAGCCTTACAAATTTGTGCTACACAGCCAGCAGGTTGGTTAGTATTTTGTACATATTTTGCGATAAGATTTGCGGCATCCATTGCAAATATTTCTAAGTCTAAGCCTAATTGCGAATCAGAAATACCTTTTGCAGCATTTGCTTCAGCCCTTTGGATCCACACATCTGCAGCAGATTTTACACCCTCTGCAGCAACTTGACCGCCAAATCCTGCAGCTGAATGTAATACTGCTGCAAAAGCTGCACGAGCAACAGTAGCAACTTTTGTATTGACATGATTAGCATTAGCATGTAGCAGTTTCAATGAAACAATATCAAAGCCATGGAAGTTCTTTTTAATTTCATGATAAACGGCTTCGAAACATTCACGTGCTACGGTTCCATGTTGGTACTCTGCGCGTAGTGCTTTTAGTCTTTCACTCGGCACTTGAGATAGGCGATGCTTTAATGCGTCGAATGAGGCGCGGCGAACAGTGGTTTGCATTTCAAGTACTTTTTCATGAAGTCGTCGCATGTCAAATACAACTTCGACGGTTATTGGATGTTTACCAAATAGATTTCTATATTCTACAGTTAATACGTAAACACCTTTCGGGTACTTATCTTCTTGGCGTACATTTTCTGGTTTTATTATCTTTGGATTTCTACTATATAGACTAATATAGTCAAGTAGGCTTTCGAATGCTTCAACATCAGGCAAAACCGCAGCTTCCTTAATTAAATCAGAGAATGATTTGCCACATACTGTAAGAGCTTCTAAATCTACAAGTTTTTTGTTCATTAACAGAGCTAACAAATCTTCGTTACAATCAAAAAAAACTCTTACTGGTTTTTCGCTTGTTAGTTCAGCAGGAATTTCAATATCATCTAAACTAATAGTGTACCATTTTCTAAATGCTGCCTTTATTTTTGCTTGCTCAGCGGAAGAGTGTGTATAGTTGTCAAGTTTAATATTTGACAAAAGAGCATGAATATTAATGCTAAAGGTAATATATTCAGCAATTGATGGGTGTAGCTCCTCCGCGCCGTTTCGAACTAAAAATTCAGAGTTTGCGTCGTTATAAAATATTTGTCCCGTTTTTTTGGCATGTGCAATAAATAAGCTTACAATTTTCGGATCCGAGCAGTGTGACACAAGGTACTGAGCAACATTTAGCTTGTCTTTGCTTCCATCTTCAGATATTTTAAACATAAGCGGAATGACTCGATTGTGTTTTTCAAATGAATCAATAACTCGCTTAATTATGTGAAAATTACCGGTCCTGATTGCAAATGCGATGACGCTAATGGATTTGTTATCAAAATCATCAGAGTCTCTTCTATAGCTAATTGGTGAGCCCCCCTCTGAAATTGAAAGTTCAATCTCATTTAACGCTTCATCGAATAGTTTCTTATCGGCACTACTTTTTATAGCCTTTTTAATTGCTTCGTATAAATCATATTCATTTGGCATATTATTAACCCCTGATTTAAGGTAATTGGCACTTTATTATTATCTGACAACACAAAATTAGTTAGGGTTCATTGTAACTGAATATAAGTTTATTTGCAACCATATTTACACCATATTGTAACATAATACACTGTAAGTAAAATCAGGAGCTTATGTTGCTATGCACTCAAATTATCCTGCTTAAACAATAAACTCAGTAATATATAGTTCTAACGAGGAAAACGTCCTATAAAACGCTACAAAGATAGGGCAATCGCACTGCATTTACACGCTTCATGTAAGCGATTGCTCACAGGGCTTGGCTTGGGAATTTTGAGCATCCATGAGAATATCGAATAAATATTGATCGCTCCAACAAGCCATTTTACGTT
>JAGVLG010000048.1 GCA_020054325.1 Gammaproteobacteria bacterium | reverse complement strand
TTGACAACCGTGGGTATATTATGGAGAATCAAGTTGTTTAACTAAAACGGACAATCGGCGTATCAGAAATACCGGGCATTTTAGCTTATCACCAACATAGTTGGTAGGATGAATTATTTAACGGGCTGGATTTGGTTTTTTGGCATCAGTATCTTCCTTATTAAATGCAGCTCCAGCCAATACTTTTGCAGCCATATCTTTGAATATAGTATTTCTTGACTCAATAGAGGCTTTTCTCAGTGCCAAAGTAGAATCCCCAGTGCCAGTTGCTGCTAAACGAGGGATTAATTCATTAGCAGATCGGCCCCATGCTTCAGGATTAGTAGCAGTACCTAATCGTGTATTTAATGCTGGCCTAACTGATAATGCAATAGTAGGTACTCTATGAGAAGCAGTAGATGTTCGCATTTCCGGGCCAGATTCGTTTTCAGGTTCTTCCTCTGGTATTGGGTCTAAACCAGGAACCGATCTTGGCTGTGAAAGGCTAATAGAAGGTGGTGGCTGACTACCTGCTTGTGCCGCTGGATTTGCCGCAGCTGGTGGGGCGGCTGGTGCTGGTGCTGGTGCTGGTGCTGGTGCTGGTGCTGGTGCTGGTGCTGGTGCTGGTGCTGGTGCTGGTGCTGGTGCTGGTGCTGGTGCTGCAACATCAGCAGCAACTCTAGGATTAGCCGCATCACGTCTGAACCCTCTAAAATTAAACCCACTAAAGACTGCTGCAATAGCAGCAAGGATTTTTAGCAATATGTTTGGTTTTACAACAACTGCTCCGCCTTCTACTTGCGCTGGTGCTGCAGCCTCAGCTTGTTCCCTATTTCCGAATAACCGATTAACAAAGCGCGAAACTCGTGTAGCTGTTAATGTAGCCTCTGGTACCACTTGCGGTACGGTGTCTAATGCAGCAATCGCAGATTTTAAATGAGCCCTAACAGCCAAGTAAGTTATAGCAGCGCGGGCATGCTCCATTGCATTTTGATCTCTTGTATTAGTACTACGCACGATTCCGCGCGCTACTGCAATGGTAGTATATAATTCTACCGCTTTATAACCATATTTTTTAGCTAATGCAGGGTTTAAATTACCTTCTGGATCTAATACTGGCTTTTCTGGATCTACATTGTTACTAAGCCGATAAGATAATTCATGTGACATGCCATCAATAATTCGGCGTAAGCGCTCTGCTTCGTTTGCAGCCGCTATTTTTCGTTCTTGTGGGATTGCGGTGTCTTCTGACTGCGCCAAATCTTTTTGCTGATAAAATTCTGACATTAGATCACTTAACTTGTCATTAAGTTGCTGCTCGGATAACTTCGAGTATGCTTGTACACTACCTCTTGCTAATTGATTTCTCAGCCCAGCCTCCTGTATTTTTTGCTTGGAAACAAGGGATAACGCGGCTAGATTTTTTGCCTCGGCTATCGCTTCTTCATTTGGGTTATTTGGATCAACATTAACTAAAACTAAATTAACAATGTCGTGCAGCAGCTTATAATCTTGTAATCTACTAGCATCTGTATTAATAACCCCTGCCAAATCTGCACCGAGTTTTGCATTTGCTTTTACAAGCTTATCTCTAGCCTGTTCATCTGGTGCTTTTAATATAATTTCCCCATCGCCCCGAATACTAACATTTGCTGCTAATTCTTGCAGAACCGCAGTGTAAGACTCATCTAGCGTGTTTCTTTGTTTTTCAGAGTTTTTCTTTAGAAATTCTGCTTGTTCTCTTTGTGCAAGCTGCTCTCTAGCAAATCTTGGTTCTAGAATTTTCTTTGCAGCAAACAAACTCTCTGCTTGCTGGTATTTTGGATCTGAAGTATTTGCTAAAAGTCCCTGTGCAATACTAAGCGCCACTAATTGTTGTTCGGCATTACTCTGCCCCATGATTCTAAAAAATGCTTCTTCCTTAGTTTTTTCACCACGTAATCTGCTCGGTTTCGCAGCAGCATATATTGCTGCTAAACCATTCTGTAGTTTCGCTAATTCTTGCTGCAATTCTGCTTTTGCTGCATCTTTCTTATCTGCACTGGCATTGAAATACTCCTCTGCCTTACGCAACACCAAATCTGCTTGCTGTGCAGTTGCCTTTTGTGGATCACCCTCTTTAAAATCTCCAACCAGTTGTTGTAAGCCATGATTCTCTTTTAATATTTTATCAACACCATTACTAATACTTGACATCACAGTTAAATATGTCGCTAGATTAGGATCAGCTTCTATATTAGTTTCTACTGCACCGGCTTGATTTTTTACTATTGAGGCCCAATCAGCAGTTGCTTTAGCTAATTGCAAATCAAATACCGCACGTTGGTAAAAAGGATCACCAGGAGAAATATCGTTTTCATTTATTAATTTCTCAAAAGCAGAGTTGAATTTTTTGTAAGCTTGCGTAACCCTCGTGCGGGATTGTTTAACATCAGAGACATAATCTTTACGACTCTTATCTGCAACTGCAAGTAACTTGCTGTATGCAGCCAATTCTTTATTAGCTTGTTGCATCGCACGTTCAACTACTAATCTGTCCACAGATTCCTTGATTGTTTTGTATGGAGTCCGTTCCGCTGTATTTCCAGGGGCAGATAATGCGCGGTTTGCCATACAAGCCCGACCATCTAAAGAGTTATCTTTTGCAATATCGAGATAAGCCTCATATGATTCATTGCGCTTATAACCTAACGGATTTGCAAAAGTTGCGTTGGCCTCATATAAACCAGGCACACCCTTAACAGAGTAAATTGATAAATAAAACATTGGGAAAGGTACCGCACTAATTGTAGTAGAAACAGCGTTTACACCAGTATAAACAGTAGCATTTAATAAACCGTTTAAAAATAATTCTGGTGCACCTCTAGTTGCCGCCAAACCTCCTTTTTGCAACGCAACCCCAAGTGTTAGGGTTGGGCTAAATCTAGCTCCCAAATCTTCTACACCAAACCTTTTTCCTATTGCATTTAGCAAAGTCTTCGGATAAATGACGTTTAATCCTTTACTTAAACTTTGTAAACCCATACCTAACCCAGCAGCTAGTACTCCACCAGGTGCTGCAACAACGGCGCCGCCCATTTGTGCCAATCCTTTTACAAAAGTTCCGGCAGTTATCAAAGCGCGTACTAATAAGTGAATTAAAGGCGTAAACGACCATAGGCCATTTAAGAAATTTCGCAACATTTGGCCAAATATTCCAAGGTCTTCGCCAGAGCCTACATTTAAATCAAGAAATTTAAAAGGTTTTTTAGGCTTGTGTCCATCTGTAAGTTTTAAATTTTTACCTGAAGGTGTTGCTGGCGCTGGTTCAGGTGCCGGTGCTGCACCTTCCGCAGTTACGCCAGGGCCTTGTGGCTCGCCAGGTCTTGAAGGTGGCGCAGGGGGCGGGGGCAGTTCACGTTCAGTTTTTTTAGGGGCGGGCGGAGGGGCCCAAGTAGCATACTTAGTGGGATCCTGGGCACACTCTTCAAAGGCTTTTCTATAATTCTCTAGACTGTTCTTATATTCAGCGTCAGCGCTTAATGCCTCATTTAGCTTGTGCTCAGCTTCAGTAGGTAGTGAAACTGAAGACTTAAATGCATCTGCGGCTGTCCAATGGCCGGGATCATCCTTATTTCCTAGTATTTCTAGGCCTCCTTTAATCGTACTATTGTTAGGATCAGAGGCCAAATCATTAGCCTTTTTTCTGACACGCAACTCAAGTTCCATCTTGAAAAACTGCACACGTTCAGGTACAGCCCATTTTGATTTCTTGCCATCCCAAACTAAAACTTCATCTGTTCGATACCCCTCATTGCTGGCTGGAAGCTTTACATTACCAGGTAAACCAAGGTTAGTCGGAGTATCAAGCCATTTTTTGGCTTGTAAATTCCATATTTGCCAGCTAGTGCCGTTCAATTTTATAAATATCGAATCTGGATTAGATCCGCCAGGTCTCATAATTTTCCCCAATATTTAAGTGTATAACCACTTTTTTTACAAAAGCACACATTTTCAAAAAATTAGACTAAGCGCTATCGATTTAGTTCAAAATGTGGATCGTATGTCAGGGCAATTGCACTGTTTTTCTAGTCTGAGTGTAAGTAAAAGATTACGAATTTCACAAAATATCAGCCAAAGATCTATCAAATCATGGGGAAAAG
>JAGVLG010000096.1 GCA_020054325.1 Gammaproteobacteria bacterium | reverse complement strand
TGCCAAGTTGCCAGTGACCAAGGTTGAGGGTTTACCAATGCTGCTGCCATACCATTACATCGCGTAGTAGCTCAACGTGTAGTTGGGCGAGTGCTTACTCAGTATGTAATTTTCTGCCAATTTAATTATTTCTTGCGCATTATCTATAGACATTTGATCTATCCCCACTTGCTATACTTTCTACATATTTAATTAAAGAGACTAATGTTTAATTCAGATACATCGCTAAAACCAGCCAGCTGCTCCAGTTTGATTAGCATAACTTCGCTACACTGCTGAACTGCAAGTTTCTGAGTTTTTACAAAAGATGTCGTGCGCTCATCTGCACTTTATCTCATAATGTGTCGTTTTGTACAAAGATTTCATTAATTAACTTAAGAGTGCTAATTTTTTTCTCAGGTGGAAAATGAATCCCTGAACCTCCTAGCGGAAATTCTTCAAGTTTAAAATCATCTTTATAAGCACTTGCACTATTAATTAGCAAATAAAACACTTTTTTTGTGAGGTCTTGTGAAGCATGGGGAGCTTTAGTGCCTATTATCATAATATTATGTTGCATGTCTACTGTGATTTCGTGATCACCATGCAATGACCACCATTCAGTCTTTCCAAATTCACAATCTTGATGCTCTAATATTTTTTTACACATATCACGCCCCTCAAATTATTAGTTCAATTTTAGTTTGGTTAGTTTGGTTACATTAGTGCTAAATTTAGTAATTCGTGTATTTCCAACCATATCAAATACATTTCTAGGTCCTGCTGCATTTAGAATTAGACTTCTTTCTTGATCCATCAAAACTAATACCATTCGATCACCAAGTATACCAGAAGCATCCAAAACTATATCCGATACACCCGGGTGAGTATGAGCACTAAATCGAAATCCATGCTCTTTAAGCTCCATAATTCTTGTTTTACTTAATGGAACACCTAGATGATCTCCTCTTATGATTAGTCTTTGACTACCCCGAGTAAATAAAGCAAACTCATGCCCAGTAAAAGCTGTTAGAGAAGCTAGCTAAGGGTAATCTTGTATTAATCATTATATGAGGATTATAATCAAATAATAAATTTTTTGTATTCTGCATAGCGTTAGTATTTTGACCAGCATCAGTTATGCAATCTACAACTTATTTGATTGACACTCCATGCCTAGCTCTAACCGCCGTAGCATTCAACCCCTCTGCCAAGGCAAACGCAAATTAGGAAGTGTCAGATTTAGTCTAGAGTTCTACAATTGATGAAATAAAATTACAATTGTTAGACCTTACCCCATTATTATATATTCTATAAACAATGCAATATTAATATTCAACGATCCATTCCACTTGTTTGGTTTTTGTATTAACCCAAACTCTAGTATCCGGTGGATCTATTATTGTATCTTTTTCTAAGGCCTCAGGCTTTAAAAAAATGACTTCAACTCTATCCGATTCTCTTCTACCAATCTGGCCAGGATATACAAGCCCCCATCCTAATTCAGAAGAGATGTATATAGCAGCTATTTCAAAAATCTCTTTTTCACTCAGTGTATCCATAGGATAATCCATCTCTTTTTAAAGTTTCTACTTAGTCGATTGCAAAAGCTTTCTCTTGTTCGTTTAAACCTTCCCATAATCTATTAGCCTTTAATCGTGCTAAAAAAAAATTTCACGTTCAAATCGTGTTAGAGCAGAATATTTTTCAAACCCTAACTGTTTATAGTCTAACTAATGTGATAGTTCATGTTTAACCTGTAAAATTGTTGGATTTTGTGGAAGATAAATTTGTGAATTGCCATATTTAACGGCCCTGAATGCTAGAGCCTTATATGTTAAATATACATATAACCCCCTCTTTTCTATATATGCCACCAAGGTTTGTAACTTATTTTTTTGGATATACTTCACCGCCTAACTACCCTGTTCCATAATCTACAATAAATGACTCAATTTCTCAAACATGCTAGATAGGGTTTGATACACTTGGATGTCTAGAATACCCCCAAGTCATGGCTGGAGCATGGCCACGTCTTATTATCTCCGCCTCAGAAGTACCGATAGGAGAGACTGGTGCCGGGGTGATCATGAAGCCCAGTAAGTCTTATCTGGAAAGTTTCCATGACGCTTAAGCTTAACAAGTTTCATCGCAGCTCTTTCAAAAAGCAACCCATTTGGATCTCGTGGGGCTGGTTTAATTTCCTTGAATTTATCTTCAACAAAATTAAGTTCAATAATCCCAACATTATCTGGTGCATCATAATACTTATATCTAACAAAGTTCTCATTATGCTCAATTTTATCTAAATCTATGTAAAAAGCCATCATATAACTCCGCAATTTGATCTAAATTTAGACCTTCAATAGGTGATTTATAACCTTTATAATCGGCTGCTTTATGCGCAGAAAAATAATCAGTTTTGAATATACCCTCAAACTTTGACTCAAACAACTCATGATTTAACAATTGTATGTCCTTTTGATTAAAAGCTCCAGACTCAAGCCTGTTCCAAGCATCTGCTATTAATGGATCTGCGTCAAACCTGGCTGCACCATGTCTTAACTCATGATTGTTATGAAAAATATGGTTCTTAATTCTTTCGATATGAAATTCTTTCATACCTGTATTCTCTGCTATCGATTTCACATCAGCATTATTCAACCTAATCTGTTGGTAAATTTTTTCAGCAAGCTCTTCAGCTTCAGTAATTTTGGCAACCGGATAGTCCCTACCACCTGTTGTCCTATTTTTAAATTTATTCCAAGCTGATAAATTGCAGTAATCTACAGCACTTGCACCACCGTACCCAGAAAACCCTCTAGCACTATACAACGGCAAAAACCCGGTTTGAGCAATATACCTAGCACTAACTGCGGATGTATTCAACGCCTCTGCCAAGGCAAACGCAGCTTGCCCTCTGGTTGGACCAAGAGTTACAACATGGTACATTTCTCTACCGACACTATATGCAGCTCTACCTGTAAATATAACGGGCTTTATAGCACCATTTAACAACTGTACAAGTACTTAAGAAGAAAATCGTGATCCAAGCACAAAATCCTACATGTGGATTTTTATGACTGGCCACAAGACTAACAATCACATTGTATTTGAATATCATCCAACACGCGGCGGCAAAGCAGCCACTGATTTCTTTGCTGGATTTCAAGGATATCTTCAGAGAGATGCGTATAGTGGATACAACGCATTACATAAAATCAAGGGCATAACTGACGTTGGCTGCATGGCGCACTGCCGTAGATACTTCACCGATGTTACTAGGATAGTAACTAAAACTGGCAAAGCCCATGAAGCGCTTAAGTATATCAAAACACTATATAATATTGAGGACAAAATTAAAAACTGGACCGATGATGATCGTTATAAATATCGATTGGAATATTCCAAACCCATACTAGATAAATTTATAATATGGCTCGATAGCAGCGTTAATCATGTGCCGCATAAAAATCCTTTGGGCCAAGCTATAAATTATGCTATTAATCATTTGGCGGCGTTAACCAGATATCTAATCATGGCATGCTCGACATCGATAATAACTGGTGTGAAAATCAGATAAGGCCATTTGCCGTGGGTCGCAAAAATTGGCTATTTATGGGCAATGCTCGCGGTGCATGGTCTGCCAGTATTATTTATAGCCTAGTTGTCACTGCCAAGGCCAACGGCCTTGATCAATGGCGGTATTTGCTGGATGTCTTGACCAAAGCGCCACTCTGTGAAACTGATGCAGATTTTGCAAAGTTGATTCCAACTGGTAATTATTTTCCAGATGCAAACCTATAACAACTTTATTCAATATCACCTTGAATTGTAACTTTAGGCTTAATGAATTCCCATTCCACCCATTCACCATTTATTCCAAAACCTATAAGTCTTAATATATTTTGTTCATAATAAAACTTTATAATATCGCGCAAAATATATTCTTCACTATTGTTTACAGGTGTAAACACCTTAGTGTCTTCATTCATTACTGAAACTTTCAGGGCATACCATTCTTTAATAAATATTTTTGCCGCACGTAGCACATTGTGCTCGTCGCGATCTAACCATGCCCCACGAGTGCTTATTATAATATCTTTCTTGGAAAGATTAAGTTTAGTGTCGTTTACGTTAAATTCAACAAAAGATTCATCGTAAAATAAAGCCAAATCTAAATTATGCATCATAATTTTAACTCCAGGAGTTTAATCAACTCGCTTATCTTAATGTGTGCGTCAGGCGACGAAATATGGATGCTTAGTGGCATTAGCAACACTACTTGCAACCCGCGTGCCTGCATATGTAAATCCAGATACGACCAAACTATCATCAAGACATTTCTAGCAATAAGTTGAAAGGTCCTCAGACATGACGAGGCATATGTACCTCACCAGTTGATATATTTACATAAACTATGTAAATGCCTGGATCACATGGATATTCTTCATAAGGATCATCATAGTATTTTGACTCAAATGATACGCGAACAAAATTGTTTCGCAACAAAAAATCCTTCGATTCTAGATCTTGCTCATCATTAGGAAAAACCATACGACAAGTATTTATAACAACAGGAAAGTTATTCTTTGAAAGGTAGTTTAAAGCTATTTGTTCAATCTCTTTTCTATTCAACATAATGTACTCCGTAATTCATTTTCTCTTTAAGAGCTGAGTTGAGATCGTTAACGTAGGCTTTTGAAAAATCTCTTTCTCTATCATTTAAAACTTGTTGCCAAATCCTATTATGTCTTAATCGATCTAAGACCATTTGCTCTTTTTCTAATCTAGAAAGTGACGAGTACTTTTCAACCCCCAATTTTTTACAGTCTAAATAATGCGATAGTTCATGCTTGACCTCAAGAACTGTAGGATTATTTGACAAGTATAAAGTAGGTTTACCTGTTCTGGGGTCGCAAGCTCTAAATCCAGGACCTTGAGCCCCGATTGGAATGGGTTGAATATCAGCACCTCTTTTTCTTAAATATTCATAAAGCTTGGGCAATTTTTCTTGAGGATAAAACTGACCATCCAAAAAGCCTGTTGGGGTAAAATCCATTTGATTTTTTCTTGAATGAGGCAAAGGTTTTTTAAATACACCACCACAACCACTTGCAGCTGCAGCATTGCCCTCGAGCATCGCAACCCTAGAAACCCCTCTAGCACCATACAACGGCATAAACCCAGTATTAGCCATAGCCAATTCTAATTCTTGCCCAAGCGCCCCGTCAATTAAAAACGCTGCTAAACCTCGCCTGGTTCCGGCTGTACTCGTTAAATATGGAAGCTTAGTGGCATTAGCAACACTACTTGCAACCCGCGTGCCTGCATAGGTAAATCCAGATACGACCAAACTATCATCAAGGACATTTCTAGCAATTTGCCTTGAGGCACTCGGATCAATTACTGAACGCTCCATCAAGCCAATATATTCTTGTCTTCTAAAAAATAGAATATCTTTGCCAGTTTCTAATGGATGTTTAGCTGCATCAATAGCAGCTCTGGCAGATTTATTGCGCTGTAATGTAGCTTGCTGAAATTCGTCTAAACTTGTTGCGTAATCATCTGGCAATGTATCAGAAAGATATAATTGTTGCACCTCATCAGATAATTGCGCCATAGCGCCCATTGCCCTGAATGGTACCGTAGCCAAATCTAGCGCAATATCAACTCCGGCCAAAGCTGTATAACCTAATCTTTCAGTAGTATGCTTTGCGACTTTTGCCGCAATTTGCATTTTTGAGTCTCCCTTATGTTTTACAGTTTCACCATTACTGCCGCCATTTGCTTCGCCTGCAGCCATAGAATTATTCTCAGCAGCATACGCAGCTGGTACTAAGAAATTCAAACCTTTTTCAACTAGCGAAGCTCTAGTACGATGATTTCCACTACCATGACGCTGCTTTCCAACCACGCTTACATGTGCAATTTTAATATTGCCAGCTGCAGTGGTATGTTTGGCATGCTTTGTTACTGGTACGTGTTTTGTTGAACCATGCTTTGTTGAAATAGTCTTTACAGCTTTAACATGCTTTACAGATTTAACATTCTTAGCAACTGACCTTTGCTTAGATTGCGAGTTTGAACTTGGTTGAGTCCTTGAACCAGGCTGCGCATCCTGCCCACTTCCTGTAATATCTTTAAACTGCATTGAGCTAGGTGTGTATTCCTTATCACCTGCCAAGCTACTCCTGGTACTTGTTGGTGCAGCAGGTGTAACCATATTTGCAACTAACGCTGAAACTAAACCTGCAAGTGCGCCATTAACAAAGCCCTGCGAGCCAATAGTTGCTCCTTGAACACCACCAGCAATAGTTTCAATTATAAGTTGTTGCAATGCTATCAATTCTTTGGCATTCGTTTGTTGTAATACATTAGAAATTAGAGCTCCAGTTACACTGCCTATTGCTGCCTGACCAAGCGCTTCTAATAGCGCCTTATCCATGTCTTCATGATTGATACTAATATCTATTGCAGCTGTAACACTAGCACGTGCTAAGCTAAGTTGCACATGTTCTAGC
This sequence comes from Gammaproteobacteria bacterium, assembly GCA_020054325.1. Lineage (GTDB taxonomy): Bacteria > Pseudomonadota > Gammaproteobacteria > UBA6186 > Azoamicaceae > JAGVLG01. The sequence continues at coordinate 4,148 of JAGVLG010000096.1, read as the reverse complement.
AGCTCTCGATTATTTAATTGCGGAATACTTAAGATCTCACAAGTTTTATTCAGAATGCCTGAGGTAAGCATAGCTGCTGCTACGGATTTAACTGTACTTGAGTGATTCAGAGAGTCGATCGCTTTTAATGGATCCCCTTTATTCATTACTAACGCTGCAGCCGCTTGACCACATAAACTAGACATACCCGCTGCTAATGCCGCTTGTACAGCACTATTGGCAACCAGACTCACTGCCAGAGCACTACATGCCCCTTGGGTTGCAACTGTTACAGCCACAGCAACTAGCATGGTTAATCCAGCCCCAGGCTTTGATTTTGATTTAACATCAATTTTGGTGTATTCATCTAGCGTTTTGTAATGAATATTTGCATCATTATGGTTGTTTAAGCTTCCTAAAAACTCTAAGGTCTTACTACTGACCTCCTCTACTGCAATCTCTCTAGCATATACATTAATCTCACCCGCAAACTCAGATACTTGAAATGATACCTGCTCCTTAGTTACAGTTTTACTAGTTTGTACTAGAAAACTACTTCTGTTTCTAGATTCCACCGCATCTAATAATTTGCGTCCTAACAAAAATACAACCTGACCATCTGGGGCATACAGTACATTTGATTTAGCAGTGCTCGTTACATTTTGCACAGCAACACCAAATGCACCACACAGCACTAATTCATCAACATTAAATTTTGCACCTTTTGAGCTTGCAGTGCGTTCATAGCTTTGAACTTTCTTAGAGTTACGTTGCGTTTGCCGTACTTCTGTTGCATCAGACACAATTACCCTGCCTCTATCTGCAATACCCACAAACCTTGGAGCTTCTACCTCTACAGCAGATTGCACGATGTCTTCTCTTGCTAAGACCTGTACGCCTTTATCAGATTTAGAACGATGCTCGGATGCTATTTGGGCAAAGGTATGAGTAGTTGTTGCAACTCGATCCTTTTTACGACCAGTGCGATTGACCGCTTTCTTTTCCAATATTAAGGGCTCATCTATTACCACACTTGCATTTGTACGTGTGCCAGTACCAGCGCTTGCAGAAGTGTTAGTTTTAACACCCTTCATACGCACATACTGCGTAGCCAAATTATTAATTGCTTGTGCTGCATCAAGTGATGCCCTAGAGCTTACTATATCTTCATAAGCTCCGCTTTCTAATGGCACACGTACAGTTGTGGATTCAATGTTTATGTCAGCTGCAACTCCTAAAGAATTGATCACTCTGCCGCGCACACTGCCATGTATGTTTAATTGTGGCTTTGGGATTGATTCAGTTAAAGTTGCAGCAGGATTACTATCTATCGCTTCCTTTAGCTCAGTCACTTCTTGCAAAGTATCTGCAACCACTTGGGCTAATTCTGGATTCTCAGAGCAAGCATTTATTACTTGCTCACTGTTCATATTGTCTGGCAAACTTAATAAAGTTGCAGTTTCTCCAGCATTAATCGTTGAGCTAAGTGTTAACACCCGACCTGCCATGGTTATATTACCAACAGCAAACCAACCTGGTTCATGATTTTGTAATTGCTGTAATCTGTTATATAAAGTTTGTGGTAAATACAATTGTGCATGTAATGCAGAAACTGCTTTATGTTGCCAAATATGTTCAACGATTGCATAAAACAACATTGGTTGCGCTGCTTTATTAATATCAGCCATAGTTGCATAATCTAAATATTCAGGATGCTCTGCAATCCAGCGTTGCGCGTTTTCATGCAAACGTTCCCATACTTTAACAGGGCTAGCCCCCAGGCCTGCGAAGATTGTGCTAAATAAGCGTTTAGTAATTTGCGGAAATAGATTTATAACCTCATCAGTACTGTCTCGATATTTTTTATATTGACCAAGATAATCTACATATATCTTGTTATCCGGAAGTAATATCACTGGTGGATATAACTTTAGGGATAATCTACTCATACAAATGCTATTGGTTAAAAATACTGCAGCATTTAAATCCGCAACACGGTACATACCGTGCAATCTTGGATCTGTAAACAATGGCATAATTGATCTAAATGTCGGAGTACTATGCATAACAACGACATCTTGCGTACCTGCTACCAAATCTCTGCTATAGGCGATAATATGCCCACCTTATACAAATCTTCCCATGGCTAACCTGTCCTGCCCAGCAGCATTGAGTCGCATATCCTGCATGCATTGTACAATAGGAACTAGATTTAAGACATGTTGTGGTTTAGATAGATGATAGTTTGGTTCCCAATCGTACCAATTTCTTCTAAAATGATTCGAGCCACGCATAATTAAGAATTGTTGCACCGCAATCGTAGTTGGGAAGGTGTTGCCATGTAATGCACCATAATACAATTCCGTACCACACAAATTGAACGATGCCTCAGGGCGTACGCTTAAGACACCATAAACATATATTTCTGCGGGTGGGGTTAAAACTTGTTGTGCTTGCCCAACCCAGGTATGCGTGTGATTTAATGCGCTACTAACCTTTGGAATCTCGCGCCGCGTACTTTGTCCAGTTGGTGGATTGTAGATTACGACATCAACATTGCTAGTATAAGTATCAAACGTACAATTTTGACTCACTAACAATTTACCAGATGTCATATGTAACACTGGTGTACGAAGTATAGCATCGCCATCTAATACCTGTAACATGCTGTCCTCAAACCTCAAAGCACTCGCAGCTTGCAAAACAAGAAGATTATCAGAGGCAATAAAGTTGGCCTTATTGGTAAGATGCGCACCAAAAGGAATATTGCGATCATCAGAGAGCACACCACAGCGAATCGTATCGCTTACCACAATGCTACAACATTCTTTCCCAAATATACCACCATGTTTAACATGAACCCCACTTAAAATTGCTGTAAAATTATGGGCTTCTAAAATAGCAGCACTTGCATCACCACCCACAACAAGGTAGCAATTTGGGGCGTAGATGCTAATTGATTTGTTAAAAGATATACTGTTAGGAATTTCTAACGTGACCACATCTGGAGCAAACACATAATATTTTAAATTTTGTGACACTTCAAACTGCATGTCTCTAGCATCTTGCAACACAATTCTCAGAGCACCGTTAGTTGACATGCTGCTCAATTTATAATTAATAGCTGTTGGAGCAAACAATTCCAAATCACCACAGCTCTCAATCCTTGTAGTATTATGTTGCAGCAACATTAAGGCTTGTATATAACATTCCCTACCAGTAGCAATGCGCCACGGGTCTGCAGCAGAATTATCTTGCAACAATACCCTTGGTGCTGCAATCGCTAAACATTCAGCAACCGAAATATTAGCATCCAACAAGCACTCTTTGTCAGAGTCTAAAAGAGCCAAGCCGTGAACTTCTAAATCTTGTTCTATCTTTATTGTTTCTACAGAACGAACATCTAACCCTAACAAGCCTGTACAATTCTTTATTGTTGTTGCAAAACTTGAATCAACAATTAAACCAACTGGTGCATTTAGATTGGCAATTGTTAGATTGAGATGTTCAAGGCTAAATGTTGTATTAGAAAATCGCGGCACCGAGATATTGGCGACATCCTTTGAATCAAATACTTCATTGTATAATTCACTGCTTCCGGTAGACTCTAAAAGACTTATGTTTAATTCAAATAAGTTGCTGAAATCTGCTAATTGTTGCAGTTTGACTAGCATGACATCGCAACATTGCGCAACTGCGCCTTTTTGGGCTTTGATAAACGATGCGGCTCTGGAACAAGAGACTTTAGCACCCTCAACAGCAATTAATTGGCGAACATGCTCTTTGATGTCTGAAGCATGAAAATTTTCTGTTTTATATGAAGTTCTTTTGGTTGAGCTGCTGGTTGTACTAACCACTGCAAGCCCGGAACTACTTGTATATTCAGGTAATTCCGATAAATTATTATCAGGCATACTACACGCTAATTTCTAAAACTTTATAGGTTTAACATACCATGCTTTGGTTGGCTTTCAAAGAGGAGGTGCAACAAATATAAAGAAAGCAGAACAGTTGGATACAAAAAGGCGCAGGATTATCAATATAAAATGGACTCTATGGATGCATACTTCCCCTACGAGGTACACGAGATACATCTTCTAGGTATCTGAAGAATTGTTTGCGATCTTCGTTGGCCGGCGGCAACAGTTCGAACTTACTTCTAACCTCGT
>JAGVLG010000092.1 GCA_020054325.1 Gammaproteobacteria bacterium | reverse complement strand
TTGTATAAGTAGAAACCCCATTTCACATCCGGCACCATTTTCATAAACTTTATTAAATTGGTGACCTTTTTGTTTTCTATCCTATCCGCATAGGTAATCTCAAATGGGTAAACATGAGGCTTTTTTGAAACAACAAAATCAATTTCAGCGCCTGAGGATAGACGCCAAAAATGAATCTCGCTGCGGGCCGGGTTCTGGGCAAGCCACGAACGTAATTCTTGCAGAAACCAATTTTCAAATCTACTGCCGATTTTCCCTGTTGTAGTTAAAACAGAATGATCATACAAACCTGTCAAGTTACTAATTATGCCGTTATCTAGCATATAACCCTTGGGAGATTTTGCTAGTTTACTCAAGGGTATGCCAATAAATGGGTATAACTCTTGATAAAATAAAGTGGCCTGTAAATACCCTCTGTATTTTTTTAGAGTTTCTACATTACAAGACAATGCTTGCACAATTTTTCTATCATCTCGGGATGAACCTGTTTGAATTGCGATTATTTCCATTAGATTTTTATATAAACTTAAATCTGATATCGTATTAATTGCTCGTACATCCTGTTCCAAATAAGTATCAATATAATTAGTTAAGTATATTTTTTTTTCATTTACATCTGATATTTGCCACAACACTGGTAGCCCACCCCAAATTAGTGATTCCCTCAATGTATCAGTTAAAAATTGTTTATACGGCAATATATCTTTAATAGCAATCTCAAATTTATCTGGGAATACATCTGGATCATTCGTATCTAATATGCTTAATAAGGATCTCGTATCTAACTCTTGCTGTTGCACTGCAGCAATCTCACGCAAAGTGAATGGTTGCAAATAATATATCTCTATGCGACCTGCAAGACTTTCTGTGCTTAATTTATGCAAAGACAAATGCCCTGAACCAGTTAAAATGAATTTTATTTTTTCTGGATCACGATCACACCAATTGTCGTAAATAATCTTTATTTGATCGAATAACTCTGGGGATTTTTGTGCTTCATCTATTGCAACCCATATCTTCTCTTTACCACCTATATTTTGTTTGCATTGCTCTAGAATTATTTGCTCCAATTCTTGTTTGCGTATCCGTTCTCGCAAACTAAGCTGATCCAAATTTATCTTACACCAAATACCATCTGATACCCTCTTGCAAAAATCATTGATCAAGCTTGTTTTCCCAACCCTACGGGGCCCAAGGATTGCGGTAACAAAACTTCTGTGCAAGGAAGCCTCTATGCTGTTTTGTGCTGACCTGTAGACATACATGTAGTTACACCTCATTATATTTCACCAGCTGCTAGCCATTCTGGCAGCCAGCCCACCCAATAGAACCTATTAAGTAGATACTCATTATTTAAAATTATATTAGTACAGCATTAACATTTCCAGCAAATGTTGCTACTGCAGTAGTGATATTTACTGATTGACCATAAGTTTCATGACCAATCGCTCTTAGAAATGCCCATTGACATATTTCTTATAAAAGGTTCTAATACCCATCTCCAGAGGCCAGATAGCTCAGTTGGTAGAGCAGAGGACTGAAAATCCTCGTGTCGGCGGTTCGATTCCGCCTCTGGCCACCACCGGACAAAAAAACAAAGGTCACACACAAATAAACTATAACAAATACGTGCATGAGTTTTTGCACGACCAAGAGGGCAATAACAAATGACAGGCACAGCACAAAGAGAAGAAGGAATAGAATTAACGCTAACCTTGGAGTATCCTTTCTCAACAACATCTTATGGCTCAGACACTTTTACTTTTGATATTATTAACCCTAGAGAGCATTTCCTCGTAGACATCCATGCTTCTGGAGCAGCTTTTGCAGGAACCTATCCTAATGCAACATTAACATCGGTAACAATTACTTTACTTGGAAACATAGCGGCTTTGTACAATGCTACAGAACTTGAAGAGCAATTTAGACAAGCCTTTAACCAATCCAATAGCAATCAGAATTCAATAGAATTAACGCTAACCTTGGAGTATCCTTCGCTCAACACCGTCTCAAACACTTTTACTTTTGATATTCCTAACCCTAGAGATCATTTCCTCGTAGACATCCATGCTTCTGGAGCAGCTTTTGCAAGAACCTATCCAAATGCAACATTAACAGCGGTGACAATTACCTTACTTGGAAACCTAGTGGCTTTGTACAATGCTACAGAACTTGCGGAGCAATTTAGACAAGCCTTTAACCAGTCGAATAGCCATCAGAATTCATCTGTACCTAGTACCCATGTAGCACCATCACCCTAGGAACAACAAAAAATCTTAACAAATACTACTACAAAGAGCATGAAGATAAGCCGGGGAATAGGGTAGTTTATGCATATGAACAAGCTATAAATACTGTCCGTGAGAGCTTAAACGCAGATAACTATAATTCGCGGTTGAGACCTAAAGGCTAAGCGAAAAGCCCCAGCATTACACCGCGTAAAAATGACTCTAATGCATCTTTGCGCGATACCAAGTTTGAATTGCTGTAGCTGCTTGCTCTCGAGTTTCGGTGCTTAAATTTCGCACATCAACATCGGTTGAGTTATTATATTCCTTAAAAGCAGTTAATCGTTGGCGCGACATTTGATAAACAGGCGCTAGCAAAGATGGCAAAGCAGATACTAAATAATGCGCACGTATATCTAAAGGATATAAACCATTTTCAAAGCCCAAATGTTGACCTTTAACATGGTAACCATTTATGCCGGCTTCAGGTTCAATTTCACCACAAAATAATCTAAATTCTAAGTCCGAGGTGCCTTCGTCTATATCAGTGATACATGGCGGTTGGTACAAATTTGTTGGCAAGGTATTAATGCTTAGGTATTGCCAATGTCGGGCAGAATCACACCAAAATCCCATTTGCCTTGCCAAATATTCGTAATAGTTACAGCCATGCTCAAATAATGTCACTGGTATTTGCACTTCTAGCAATTCTGCAATTTTATTAAATGTAAATCTATGAATATATTTTAATGATATAGATAATTGTCGCCACAGAACATCTCTTTGATTTTGTGACAACTGATTTAATTTACATCTTTCAATTACACCAGCAGCTCCGCATAATTGAATGATCAATAATAAACGTCCAATGTATTCATGGATCTTCGCCGCACCAGTAATTTCCATTCCATCTGCATCTGGGTTGTATTCGCTAATGCTACAAACATCTCCAGAATCTGCTAAGCCGGTTGATTTTCTTAAATTGGGGTAGCGCACCGCTGCTTGCCAATTCGCTAATTTGCCAGCTGATCTTTTGCCTACTGCGATGTAGGGACGATCGGTATCATGATATAAATCTGCAAGCTGAGTAAACACCATCCCTGCTTTAAACAGTATAAGCATATCGTTGATCGCAGTGATACTAGCAACGTGAAATTCTTGGATACTAAGTGCTGCACTAGATAAGTAGCTAAAATAATCTCTGGAAGCACAATATACATAGGCAACTGTAGCATCTGCATGATCAACGGCTACCATGCTACGCAGCAACCTTTGTTGTTCCAAAGGGACTTTCAGTTGATTCAACGTTGATTCCAAATTTGCTATCTGCAACATAAACTGTTGGGTAGGAATTTCGCCGCGCAACTGCAATGTTTCTTTAATACTTAACAAATATTTATCGCTATGTAATTGTTTTTCTAATTGTGGCTTATTTTCGCCTCGTTTTAATATTTTAATCGCACAAATGTAATCTTGCTGTTGCAATAATATAGTTCTTCCTAATATGGAGCTCAATGTACCAGTTGGGATCTGATTTGCATAAAGCGGTTGTTCGATTGCAAACTGTAATTGTTGCGGTATAGAACTTAATATTTTACTGAATCCAGAGTTGCTGAAACTCATTACGATGTTGTTAAATGTCAATAGATGAGTGACAATGTTACCACTCATATCGGTCAAATTAACCTTCCTGACAACAGCAAAAAAGTTCACTAGTTTTTTGGAATAATTATGGCTATATACTAACGTCTTTGATATTTTTTGGATTTCAACTTCGCTTAATTTTTTAAAGATTGTGATAAACAGATCTGTAGACATTTGTAAATCATGATCTAATAAGATCCTTAATAGGGCCAGCCTAAAATTAGGATCCGCTTTATAATTAGCAAAATGTTTATTGTCAAAAATATATTTTTTTAATTCGCTGCATACCAGAGTTACTTTACGATTATTATAAACTAGATTATGTTCACTCATTATTAGTAAACCACAGATTAAATTTACCAGCTCCGGCAATGTTGGGTTATTAGGAAACAACCCTTGGATTTCAGTTGCATCAATTGTGACAACACTGAAGCAACGTTCAAGGCCGTCATAGTCCTGGAGTCGTTCTGAACTTAAATCAAAGCTAACATAATATTTTATGTACTCCCGTACCAGATCAATAATTGGTATACCAGAAAATACTTGCGCTGCCTCAAATTGTAGCTTTGTAACAAAATGATTTTTTATCTCTGTGATTTGTTCGCTATCAAATAATTCTGTTAGATGTCTTAAAAAACTGTTCCATAATTCTGCATTTGGATGAGTAGGATTGTTTTGTGAGTTAAAAAAACTGCTATTTAATTCGGCACTCAACAACTTAATAAATTGCAATCTCTCATCTTTTTCTAGCGCATTCATAACTTGATAGAAGTCAAGTTTGTCATCGTGCGCAACAAAGTGTTCTGTAATATCAATATAATTCCCTGGATGCCTAGGCTTCACTTCTAATTTGTCTTTTGTTGGCTTTAAATAATATTTATAAAGATATTTGATGTACAGAATTGCTACAGAATGCAGATCTCTATTACTACATCCAGCTCGAAAAATTTTAAATTTTTCTAGTGAATATTTAAGGGTAATCTCGTTATCTTTTGCCGCTCCTTGTCTATAACATTCAAATATCAATTCATTAAAATTTTCTTGTGCTTTATTATAATCACGACATTCTGGATCTTCGTAAAGATACGAGCAAAGCAACACCGCTTGTATAAGAGTGCTTCCTTTGGGAATTATGTGCTGATAACCTGAAAATGGCTCGGACGATACTATTGTATCTTTTGTAAATATATCATTGGGTGTACCTTTGCCAGCACGCAGCATTTGGATTAATCTTGTATTTGCGCCAGCATTTTGTGTAAAAAATTCTATTAGCATGTTTACCACATAATTAAAAATATGTCGTGATTTTCGCATTTTTTATATAAGTTTACAATTAAAAGACCTGGTTTTGGCAAGTTAAATGCCTTATGCGATGCTGCTTTACTATCGTACATGCTATTTAATGCGGCAAGATACATTCCTGGTAATACTCCAACCGAGCATGAATTGATTCTATTTGTTTGTCACTACCATGGTTAAACAGCTGGTTTTATCGCTGGTTTATTCTAATTTAAAGACCACCGCCCACACTCCGGAGCTTATAGGAAAATCTCGGAAATGCTTTTATTTGGCAATATTTTAATCAAAAAATCTGCAACGGGGATACACAATATTCCATGCTGCATTATTTTTTGATCACCTCTGTATAAAAATACGGTGTTAGACATTGGATAATCTTTCTGAAATGCCCGCAACCCTTTTATGTCATGTGGGGCAATATGAGTTGCATTCTTAACCTCAATAGCTAATAATTCGGTTTCGTTGTAAATAATAAAATCCACTTCTAAACCAGTTCGCGTCGCCCAAAAATAAATTTCATTTTTATTGCTGGAATAATCTCGCCATGCAATCAAGTTTTGTAACACCAAACCCTCTAAGCACGGACCAACTATGCTATCAACATTTTCTAAATAACCTTTTGGCCTTAATGTATTGTACACACCAGCATCAAAATAATAGACCTTATGATTTTTAATAAGATCCCTTTTAGCTCTAAGTGTGAAAACAGGAAGTTTATGCACTAATAATAAATCTTCTAATATTGTTAAATAATTTTCGGCAGTTTTTCTACTTACCATACACTCTCGAGCAATATTAGACATATTTGGAGTAGTTCCATGCGAAAAACTAAATGTTTCTAAGAACCTACTGAAATTTCCGATATCGCGAGTTAATCCTTCTGCTTTGACTTCTTGATCTAAATAAAGACTGATATATGCATCCAAGATTTCTTGTTTACTTTCCGCTTGATAGATTAGCGGTAGTAAACCAGTCTGCAGAGCATTTGATAAATTAAACTCCGAATCTAGTTCACTTGCCATAAATGGGTGTAAGGTGTAATGCAAAGCGCGGCCACCTAATAAATCTGCACCAGCTCTTTTAATTTTTCGTGCGCTTGAACCAGTTAGAATAAATTGCCGCTTAGATTCGCTTTCAATTATATCATGTACTGCAGTTAGAATTCCTGGTACTCTTTGAACCTCATCAATTACAACTTGGTTAATATCTGGATTAGCCGCCAATAAGTCGTAAATTGTTTCTGGCCTACTCAAATACGTCCGCTCAATTTGTGGCTTCAAAAAATCAACCCATAGGGCGTTCGGATAGAGCTTCTTCATTAAAGTGGATTTGCCTGTTCCTCGCGGACCAAACAGAAAAAAACTATGTTTACCAGGCTTAAAAAAGCGCGGGATTTCCCTCATATAGCCTCTTATTATTACCAATTGCACCTAATGATGCCAATATTCATATAATTTTGGCACCTTATTTGCCAAAATGCAATAATTTGGTTATAAATAGGCCGAGCATAACGGCAAGCTGGTAAGCAAAATGATAAATTGAATATACAAATGGCCATTCTTACTTTTATGGAGTATGCCCCATAAAAGTAAGGCATTTATGGAGCATACTCCATAAAAGGTATTGCAATGGAAAAGTTTAATAGAATCATAGAGTTACATCGTATACCTAATACCCAATCATTCTTTTTGTTTGGCGCTCCGAGCAGCAATGTTGTCTAGAATCGCTCTGGCAAACCCAAAAAGCTTTGTTTCTGTTGTTAAATCCCTCCAAATACTGTATTCTGAGTATAGAAACTGGAGGGATTTAACGTGTACTTGCAAAGAAACTACCAGGCACTAGCAGAGCGCTACCTAAAAAATTTCCCAATCTTAGCTTTAATCGGTCCACGGCAAGCCGGTAAGACCAACTTTGCTAAGCATCTATGTAAGGGGTGGGGGTATTTTGATTTAGAAAAACAATCCGACCTAGATCTTATTGCTTCTGCACCAGACTTATTTTTTGAACAGTATCCAGAAAAAATCATAATCGATGAAGCCCAAGAATACCCCCAGCTGTTTAAAACTTTGCGCGGTGTAATTGATGAGAATAGATCCTTAAACGGTAGGTTTGTAATTACTGGTTCGAGTAGTCCTGAGCTATTGTCGCACCTATCTGATTCTTTGGCTGGCAGGATCGGCATTATAGAAATGGGCACTTTTAAAGCTAATGAACTTTTTGAAAAACCTTTAAGCAGTTTTTACAAAATTTTCACCCAACCACATACTAGAAATACTTTGCAAATAGACGCACCGCAACTCTCTAATGAGCAAATGCGGCATTGTTGGCTATATGGTGGTTATCCGGAACCATTGTTAGCAGAAGATGAAATAAAATACCAAGATTGGATGGATAATTATGTTGCAACTTATATTAATAGGGATATTGCAAAATTATTTCCAAGATTAAACAAACTTGCTTATCAACGCTTTATCAGTACTTTGTCGACCTTATCTGGAACAATAATAAATAAAGCTGATTTAGCAAGGGCAATTGAAATCAGTGAAAAATCTATTAATGAATATTTACAAATAGCGGAACAGACTTTTATATGGCGTAATATTAATTATGATGTTAAATCTAAAGTAAAAGCACTTGTTAAAAGTCCAAAGGGTTACATTTGTGATTCTGGGTTGCAACATTATTTGCAGAAAATAAATAATTTTGAGGCTCTATTAAGATCTGCTAATGTTGGACACTCTTTTGAAACATTTGTTATTGATGAATTGATAAAAGGGATAACTGCCGCTGGAATTAATAATGTTGACTATTGTTATTATCGAACTGCAAAAGGCGCAGAAGTGGATTTAATAGTATCAACCCCGGCAATTACTATTCCAATTGAAATTAAAATGAGCAATCTTGTCCCGACAAAAAAACTTGCATCCCTAACAAAATATATAAATGACAATAATTTAAACTTTGGAATTCTATTAAACCAAAGTGATAGAAT
>JAGVLG010000039.1 GCA_020054325.1 Gammaproteobacteria bacterium | reverse complement strand
GCAAGATTACATGTATGATTCCCTTAACCAGTAATTTATTAAAAAGCGGAAGTTTCTAACTGGTTAAAAACAGGAAGTTTCTAATTTGCCACGACAGGGGGAAACCTATAAAAATTAGTAAACAAACGCATGTTAGTTAGTTGTGTGTCTGCCTATCCCCACCTCAACCCATTTTGCCTGCAATGGGAAATACAGCCCTGCAATAATCTTATCCTGTGGTCGTAATAATCGTACCGCCAGTATGTACTGTTGTAACTGGGCATGGTAGGTTGTAAGAGCAGCAGTAATTTCTTGCTCGTGTTGCACAAATTTATAGTCAACAATCCAGAAATTATTGTCATGATCTAAGAAAGCCCGATCTAATATAATTCGCTGCGGCTCATCGCCCCGCTGTACAGTTAAAGTCCATTCCATGTATACTTCTTGATGCTGCGATGAAAGGATTTTTTGTGCGAATTTTTCCTGCGAAGTATTATTCAAGGCAGTTTGAATTATATCTAGTGCTGTAGGAATATTGCTCTGATCTAAACCTTGCTGCCGTAAACTATATTCCCAAACATTACGCTGTTTGCTAAGTTTTTTCGCATCCCATTTTTCAATACCTTCGCGTGCTATTTGCCATAAGGTTCGGTGGATCACTATACCAACCAAACGTTGCCAATCGTTGCGAATTTTAGTTTTATTAAAATCGTGCTTAACTGACACGATTTCCACGTGGTTTAAATTAGTAAAATATTCAGAAGCAAATCGTTTAACAGATCTAATAGGTGCAGTTTTTTCAATGGTTGCCTCTATATTATCAAGTTCAATAAGCTCACACGCAACAGCTGGCCAAATTTGTGCTAATAGGCTATTTTGTGCTGGGCCTTCTTTGCCGATTTTTCCAAAACAATATAATTGCTGTTTAGCTCTAGTCGCAGCCACATACAATTGTCGTAATGATTCTTGGGAGTGACGTTGTTCTTCGCACCACATAATATAATTATAAATTTGATCATGCGACTCAGTTGCTGGCTTTAAGGGCGCCATTAAGATGCTTTCAACCGGATAATTGCGTTGTTCAAGTAACAACAGCTTTTGCGAATCGCCCCGCGTTTTTTTGCCGAGACTCGGTAAAATTACCACGTCAAATTCTAAGCCTTTAGATTTATGCATCGTCATTATTTGTACCGCCGCATCCTGCGGCATATTAGCATGCAAATATAAATTATATAATTGTGATTCTAAGAATTCTGGACGATAAATTTCTTTGTTATTGGCTTGCTCAGCTAAGAATTTAAAATAAGCTTCAGCTTCCTGCTGCATAATTGTATCCTGCAAACATGCCGCGCCACGCAAATAAAACCAAAGATTTTCGACTAAAGTTTCGATTGAATCGCGCCCAATACGTGCAATGGCTGTTGCAAACTGTTGCTGTAAAAATGCAAGTCTTTGTTGCCCGTCTGGAGTTAGCTTGCCGATAACCTCAGTTGCATTTAATGCCTGCCATATAGTTCCTGAATATTTTCCAATTTCTAACAGATCCTGCAACATTAAACCACTCCAAGGAGCACGTAACACTGCTAACCAAGCAATGCGATCATCTAAGTGTAGTAATGTCTTAGTAAGTGCGAGCAAATCTTGAATAGTAGAGCTATGCGCTAAACTTTCTAAATCAACTGCATGATAATTAATTTGTGCCGCACGCAAGGTTGGAATTATCTGCAATAAATGCGATTTGGCACGCACTAAAATCGCAATTGAAGCCTTAGGATTGGTAGCCTTAACTGCATTTATAATTTCCACAATTTTTTGTGCTTCGACTGCTGGGGTCGAAGCATAACATTGTATCGTCGCGTTATTATTTTGTGTGGCGTTTGCAGCAACCGAGGCAGTATATTTGATCGCACCAAAATCTATGTCATCAGATTCTGGAAATGAAGCGCTAAAAACTTTATTAAACCAATTAATCAAAACTGGATCAGATCTAAAGTTTACCGTCAACTGCACAAAATTTAGGGGGATATTATTTATACCATATTGTTTTGCCTTTAAAAATAAACCAACTTCAGCTTTACGGAATCTATAAATAGACTGCATTGGATCGCCAACTAAAAATAAGGTTTTACCCGAATTTGGCTGCCATTGACTAGTGAGCTTACGCAGCATGTCAAATTGGGTTAAAGAAGTATCTTGAAATTCGTCTACCAAAATGTGGTTTATTTTACAATCTAGCGCTAAAGATAAATCATTATCAACATCAATTGAATTTAAGGCACGTAACGCAGCAAGTGACACTTGAATAAAATCAACAACCCCCTCTTCTTTAAAAACCAAAATTAACTGTGCTACTAAAATTGGCAATATGGTATATAAAGATTGTAAAATACGCCACTGTGGATCAGTATATGTCTTTGGTGGCAACTTAGTAATTGCGATCAATTGTTGTTTAAACAGCATGCAATCTTCCAATTGCTGTAGAATTTGCACCATTGCAGCCTTACGTTCTTTGAATAATTGCTTTTCAATTTTATCCTTGGCATCACTTGGGGCTGGAAATCCCTGCTGTGCATTTACAGTTTTGCGCCATGTATGATTTACTGTCAATAACATAGCTGCAATAACTTGCCATTGCTCTACAGAATCAGGTGGTTCGCATTGCATTAAATCAAAATCTAAAAAATCTGGTGTATTATCTTGCACATTCTGTAGCGCTTGCTCATGCACCATCTGTAAAGTCGACTCTAGGGTTTCGCGTATACTATGAGCATCTAAGGTACCTATGATTATTGGTAGCCACTGATCACGACATTTCAGCATATGAACCAATAAATGTTTAATTTTGTTGCGATCGTTATCTAGATGCAACAATAAACTATTGGTGTCGTTTTGCCATGCCGATTCATTACTACTATCCAATAAAAATTGATCTACTGCTTTATCGTATAAATAATCAGCATCTGGTTCAATTTGTGGATTACATCCAAACTGGGCCATAACTGGCATTTGTGCTGCAATCGTCGAACTCAACGAATCGATAGTTTGAATTTTTAAACGTGACGGATTATCAATAAGATACCAACCAGAGTTTTGATCGCGCTGCAGCACAGCCTTACCTAGTTGCCATAATTTTAATTTATATGAGTCTTGCGGCGCATATTCTTGCTGCGCTAATTTTAGTGCATCAATAACCCTGGTGCGCATTTCTGCTGCAGCTTTGCGAGTAAATGTAATTGCTAAGATCTCTTCGGGATATTGCTCAACTTTGGCTAGTAAACATAAAAAACGTTGCACCAACAATGAAGTTTTGCCAGATCCTGCTGGAGCCTGTACTAAAAACGATTGTGATGTATCCATCACTAACTCACGTACCGATTGATCAGCAATCATATATTCTACATAACCCTTGCAAATTACAACGTTTACAAACTAAGTCATCATAAGGTGCCACTTGTGCCATACCCTGCGTAAAATCAGCAGCACTTTTTAGAAGTTTTTGTTGCCAATCGTTTAACAATTCATCCCATTCTGTATAAACTTTAACATCTGGCATAATCCCTGCTTGCGAAAGCGCACCTGTGAACTTCAAATTATCCTTTTGTGGCACAACATTAGCGTAAACTACGCCAGCAATTTTCTGTCGCACGCTAACCGCATATAATGGCATCTGTGGTTCAATCAGATTTTCTTTAAACCAATCCCTAGCTTCAACATTCCCAGTTTTATAATCAATAATGACAATAGAACCATCCTCTAAAGTATCTAACCGATCGACACAAACATTTAATTGTAGCGTGCCAATATTAACCTTTACTTTTTGTTCAACCTGCGTAACAGTAAATGGCGCACGTTGTAACTCATATGTCAACCAGCGCTGCATTAAGCTGGAAAGGCGCTGCTGCTCAAGCTCAATATAATTTTTTGTTAAAGTAATCGGAAAGTTGTGTTGCCAACGCGTTAAAATACTAGCGACAACTTCCTGCAAAACTTTGTCTAGCATATTCGGCAACCAAGCCAACAATTGTTGCTGCGTGCCACAACGCTTCCAAAATTCTTCTAATACAGCATGTACAATTTTGCCGCGTTCTACAGCATCTAACAATAACTGTGGTCTGTTAATTTTTTTAGCATTCATACGAATTTCAGCAAATGCTTTAAATGGGCATTGTGCTTGATTTTTTAAAACACTAGCGCCGCCTCTAATTGTTTCATGACTTTGCACTGCTGGCGCCACATCATCTATTATTTGCTCCAGATTAAACTGTTGTTGCTGATTTTGAATTAACGTGGCATTAACCTCTGGAATATACGCTAATAGATTACTTACTGCTGTTTCATGTTCAGCAGTAACTCTAGCATAACTAAAGTGTACCTCGTGTTTGGCGCCTTGCTGCAAAGTTAGTGTAAGGCGTCGCGCCACATTTAATTCACGTTGTGGCGAACTGCGCGGCAAATCATATTGACGTTGCAATTCGCCCGGAATAAATGGATTTGGTGCTGCATCCGGCGGCCAACTATCGCGATCCATACCAGTTACCCAAAGGTAATCGAAACTTATTCCGGCAGCTTCTAAAACTCCTAAAATATGCAATCTTGTTTTACCAGTTTCTGCCGGTAGAAATGGGGTTTCAGTGACAATACGTTGTAATAATTGCAGCACTTGTGAATAAGAGTATGATTGCTGTAATAAATCGAATTTAGCAAAATTATGTAATAAATCTTGCCAGCATGCTAAGAGATCAATTTCAACCGCGGTAACCCCACGTTCACCAGGCCAGCCCCAATGCTCTAAAATTTTCACGAAGGTATGCACCCAGCTACTTGGCTTGTAAGTACCATCAATTAATTTTAGTATTTGTTGCATCTGATCAAGAATACGAAATAAATCGGTATCATCTTCGGCACAGTACATTTTTAAACGCTGCCAAGTTATTCTTGCCTCAACTTTTTCACGCAAGATGCGATCTAATTGCGCGCGTTGATTTGCCATTACGGCGCCACCGGCTATATATGGACTACGTAATACGATACTAAAATCTTCATAACTTATTTGATCCTTACACAATTGCAAAATTAATAAAGCATGGTTAACTATCCCAAAATTTATCAAGCCAATTGGCGCTGAAATGTTAGTTTTTTCTGGGGCCACGTAATTGCTGAATATACGTTGCACGGTAGCGCGTTGCAACTCTAGATTTGGAACTACAATAGCAATTGTGGCCGTAGCGTCTTTATTTATTAAATTCGCAGCCCATTGTGCTGCAGCTAAATATTCTTGCTGTGGATTAACAAAAATATGTAATTCATTCTTTGCCCCAGGCATTACCATTTTGCTGTGAGTAATTGTTATTCCTAGATCTGCTGCTTGTTTAAAAAAGGCTGCTTGTTGTGGAGTCAATTCATCAACCCCGCTTAGAGTAATTTGTTGTGGTAATTGCGCAGCAAAAAATGGCAAGCAGGTGATCATTTGATCTAACATTAGCTCAAAGTCTGTATAACAATTTTGCCGCAGCCACTTGAGGTAAATCTGTAACCAACTGTAAAACGCTTTAGTATCTACCGAGAATTCAGAATACGCGGCAAGCTTATCAATGCTAACTTGCCATTGCCGTAGAAATTTCCATGCTTGGATAGCATTTTTTGCAGTTGGACCAATCCTCAGTAACTCCACCCCCACGCTTGAATTCCGGATAATATCTTCCCACAATAGTTGTTGCTGCACATCGCTTAATATTGGATAAAATTGCCCATTGGTTTGATGTATCGAATTTTCGATACACAATTGCCAAATTTGATTAAACCAACCCTTCAAATGCAGTATTTGCGGCGTATGCCACACCTGTTTACCGGCAGCAACCTGGTGCGCATCATAGTCGCGCATCAAAAATGCCGCTAGGCGTCTATTGGGGGTTAAAGTAAGCAATAAGGCTCCTTGATAAGCGCTGGTTCAATTATTTTTAAACCCTAACAATAACTAAAGTTTTTGTAAAGTTTTTCTAGTGGCTGTTGACTTTCTGCTATCGAAAGCGTTGCTTTTCTATGCTTCGTTGCTCATATAGCTGGATACAGTTTTGGAAAATACTCTGCAACTATATGCTGCGGAAAACCTAGATACAAATCACCATACGCTGAGTCACTGGTGAGTAGTTTTTCTTTCAACAAACTAGCTACAATAGTACGACTCTGACGTTCTGCATAACCAGTTAACGTCGGGATTTCTTTACGCGTTACTCGGCCTTTCACAAGTGCCTCTTTTAGTACTGCCACACTGCCTTTTGGAAGTCTTTTATTATTTACTTCATTCCAAGCATACATTTCAATTCTAGACATTAACTCAGATACATTTAATAATTTATGCATAAATTGGATCTGATCTGCTGCAGTCTCTAAAAAAAATTCACAAAAATTAACCAAATATTTTTCTGACAAATTACCACGCCCATCTAAGTCGCCTTGGCGTAGAGAATCGGCTAGTAGTAAATTGTTCTTATATTCTTGCGAGTTACGCGCTAAACCCCTAGATATTGACCATAAGCTATTCCCAACCCCAGCCTGCTTAAATGCTGCATGTGATACCAGCCTAGTTACCCTACCGTTCCCATCATAAAATGGATGGATCCATAATAAACGATGATGCGCTGCAGCAATAGCTATGATTTGTTGTATCCGCGATAACTTTGAAAAATCATAAGCATTTTCAAATCTTACTAAAAATTTAGAAATCAAATCTGCCTGTGGAGCAACATGTTGGCCAACAATAACATCACCTAAACGAAACTCTCCTGATCTTACCGCGATCTTTTCATGGGTATCTGTATTAATTACAAAACAAAGTGATTCTGGTAAACGTCGGTAAAATTCTCTATGAATAAGTTGAATCGATTCGACAGAAAACGCGTTCTTAACCAAATGACCATTATCAATCATCGCCTGGACTTCGATATGGGCTTTTGCTTCTAATTGTAAGTCTCGCTGTTCTTTGTTCTTCGAATAATCAGCGGCCAGCGCTCGTTCTATATCTCTGGGATGAGTATTATGACCTTCAATTAAATTGCTATAGTAGCAATTCATATTTCGCACTAGGTCGCCAATAGATCTTTGTACAATGGGATTAATTTGGGTAGCCATACTTGCACTCCCCTCTATGATTGCAATAGCCAAATCTTCTAGTGCTCGATTGCTGGAAGACGGTAGCATAGGCTCCATAAATGATGGTGTCATGTTGGTTTTTGCCATATTTTTTGCCGCTTTATTTTCTTATAACTCCCCTATAAATATAGCACTTTTTTAATAACAGATACAATTTTTTGCCGCTTTTATTGCCGGTTCACGCTGTATAGCCTCGCTAGCTAAAACTCCCTAGGCTATAATCTTAGGATGTATGAATTAAATCCACCTCCATACCAAGGCCTTATAGGGCATCGCGGCGTTGCTGGCTTACGGCCGGAAAATACTTACTCAAGTTTTAAGTATGCCGCCGAGCTTGGTTTAAACTGGGTCGAGTTTGATACTCAGCTTACAAAAGATCGCAAATGGGTAGTGCTGCACGATGCAAGCGTTGATAGAACAACCAATGGCAAAGGCCTCTTAACAGATTTAACCCTAGCCGATCTGGATGAATTAGACGCGGGGCACTGGTTTAGCCCAGAGTATGCTAATGAACGCATACCAACTCTGGAAGAGACATTACTGTTATGTCAATTTTATGGCTTGCAGGCTAATATTGAAATCAAAGGTAGTAAAGATGATCCATTAATGCATGCCGAATGTATGTATGAATTTTTACAACAAAACTATAGTGATAGCGATAGCTTACCGCTACTATCAAGCTTTGATCTGGACTGTTTAATCGCACTGCGCAAATATTTTCCCAATTTCCCAATTTCATTCATAGTCAAAGATTTCACGCCTGATGCGATCAAAATATGCCAAGAACATAGTTTTACAACTTTAAATTGTGGTGTGTATAATTTCACGCTTGAAAATTTAAAACTAGCAACTGATAATAACCTTCCGATACTTCTTTACACTATCAATGATCCGGTTGTTGCCCACCAATGGCTCGACGCTGGCGTCACTGCAATATTTAGCGATCGTCCTGACCTATTATTGAAACGTTGATTGAAAATATTCAATAGCTAAATTACACTGATTTGTAGAACTCAAAACTAGGTACCGTAATGGAACAACAGCAGATCATTACTCTTAAGGACGTTGATAGTTCCTATAAGAGTAAAACGCAGGAGCAACTTTTTTTAAAGGGCATTAACTTAAATGTTACTGCTGGAGAGGTATTAGGAATAATTGGGCGTAGCGGATCTGGCAAAAGCGCCTTATTGCGCTGTATTGCCCTACTTGATCGACCATATACTGGCATAGTATCTATTGATAATAAGAATTTAACTTTTCTGGCCAGTAAGCAGTTAAGTACAGAGCGGCGGGCTATTGGCCTAATCAGCTCCAAACCAGTATTAGCAAACAGCAAAACCGTGTATCAAAATGTCGCATTACCATTAGTTATTCAAGGTTTTAGCAAAGATGCTATTGCTAAACCAGTAGAAACCGCATTGATCCGCGTAGGATTAGATACTAAGGCGCAGAATAATCCAACTACGCTAACTGTGATGCAACGTATTCTGGTTGATATCGCCCGTAACTTGGTAAATAACCCTAAAATTTTGTTATGCGATGATATTTTCAATGGTCTCGATCCAAAATCTACGGATCAACTTGTAAAGTTATTACGCACTCTGCAACAAGATTTAAACTTAACATTATTAATAGTCAGTAATGATGCTGAGATCATTAAAGCGTTATGTCAGCGTGTTATTGTAATGCAAAGCGGCAAGATTGAAGAAATATGTTCTGTGTATGATCTATTTACCAATCCTAGTTCTGAAATCGCAAGAGATTTTATTCGGATCGCTACTAAGCATGAGTTACCAAGCTCATTACGCCGTAAAATCATACCTAACGATGCACCCAACCATCATGCTTTAGTTAGAATTAGTTTTTCAGATTGTTTGGCTCCAGAAGAAATTCTAAGCAACAGTCTGGATGCTTTCGAACTTAAAATGAATATCATCCAAGCATACCAAGAAAAAATCAACAATCGACTATTAAGCATTATGTTAATTGAAATCTTTGGTGGCAACCAAGCGATTGAAGAGGCTATTACATTTTTAAATGCTAACAACTTACAAAGCGAGATCATAGGTTATGTTCCAAATCTTAATTAACGCGCTTGGTGAAACATTGAAAATGGTTATCAGCGCTAGTGCGATAACTTTAATCCTTGGCATACCCTTAGGAATACTTACTGCTGCAATTACCAGATCACAAAATAGACTAGTTGTAGCATTACATTACGCATTGTTAACGATAATTCGGGTTGCACAGATTACTCCTTACTTACTAATCATGATCCTATTCATACCATTAAGTAATTGGTTTATTGATCATCATATTACTTATGCAAATGCAACCATAATCCCACTTGCAACTGCTGGTGTCTTATTACTAGCCAATAAGGTTTATAATAGTATGGCCACGCTATCAGAACAATGGCATGCTACAGCAAAAATTATGGGAGCTTCAGCACCACAAACGCTGTGGTTGATCTTACTCCCAGAAGCATTGCCACAAATTATTAGCAGTGCAGCCACAATTTGTTCTGCAATGGTCGGGTATTCTGCCATAGCTGGCGCATTAGGGGCTGGCGGTTTAGGACAACTCGCAATCGAAAGTAGCATTAATAATCCAAACCCATCGATAGTAATTGCAAGTGTTGCAATATTATTACTTTTACAACAAGCAATTTTATATAGCGGTAACTTAGTTGCAATCCAAAGCGAAACCAAATAGTAGTGTATTGCGCAGTTGGATAATTTGGTTTGTCGCTGGCATATTCTATTTATATGAATTTATACATCGCGTTATAATTAGCGTGATGTTGCCGGAATTAACAGATGCGTTTCAAGTTAGCACCGCAGCATTAGGCAACCTTTCAGCCTGTTATTTTTATGCTTATGCCTTAGCGCAAATCCCAGTTGGATTAATTTTAGATCGCTATAGTACTCGTACCGTACTTACAAAAGCATGCTTAATGTTAGCTCTAGCAAGTTTAATATTTGCTGTAACCAATAATTTTGTAGTTGCAGAAATATGTCGAATATTTATCGGACTGGGATCGGCATTTGCATTTGTTGGTTGTTTGAAAATTGGTAGTAACTGGTTTCAAGGCAAGCAATTCGGATTTATTCTTGGGCTTACAAATTTACTTGGCATAACAGGTGCAATACTCGGCGGTAAACCCTCAGCATTGGCAATTGATATGTTTGGTTGGCGTTTTGTAATGTTTAGTTCTGCAGTTGCAGGATTAGTAATTACTGTTGCTCTATGGACTGTAGTTAAAGATAAGCAGCAATCGAACCATAATCCAAAACTTGAAAAAATCCTACAACATTTATTTAGGGTTCTAAAATGTAAGCAAATTTGGCTTATAGCATTGTTTGGGGCATTTATGGTAGCTCCAATTGGTACTTACTCAGAATTATGGGGCGTGTCATTTTTAATTAACCATTATAAACTTGATCGCCCCACAGCAGCACAAATATCCACTTTAGCATTTTTTGGTATTGCGTGTGGCGGTCCGATAATTGGTTGGATTTCAGATCGGATCCATCGTAGCAAGTTACCAATGCTATATGGTGCTACCATAGCGGGTATTAGTATGGCACTTATTTTATCAGGAATAAATTTTACTAGTGCTACCATAACCTTAGTATTTTTAGGCTCATTACATTTTGCTTTTGGTTTTTTTACTAGCTCGATGCTACTTAGTTTTTCATTAGCAACAAGTGCTTGCAAGGCCGATGCACGTGCTACAACTATCGCATTCGTTAATACTATCATCATGGTAATGGTAGCGTTGTTACAAAGTCTATCTGGATTTCTATTAGAGATTTCTAATGCGGATTTTATTTTAGGTTTTATGCCGATAATATTGTGTTATCTATTTGCCTTCATATGCTACAATTATATTCGCGAAACATGAGGAAAATATGCTTAGTAATGCCATTTTATCTGCCCCAGGCCTAGTTGCAATTTTTACATTTGTATGCGCTTATGTGTTAGTTATTTTTGAAGAATTTACGGAATTAAGAAAATCTAAACCAGTCTTACTTGGTGCAAGTATTATTTGGATTTTAGTAGGCATAGCTGCAGCAAATAATAATCAGTCCGAGATGGCAACACATGCAGTAAAAGAGTTAATAGCAGACTATGGCGAGCTGTTACTATTTTTAGTTGTTGCAATGACGTACGTAAATGTAATGCAAGAACGTCGCATTTTCGAAGCATTAAGAGTCTGGCTGGTTCAAAAGAACCTTACTTTTAAGCAATTATTTTGGATCACCGGAATACTTACTTTTTTTATTTCACCCCTATTAGATAATTTAACAACAGTTTTGATTATGGGAGCAGTAATAATTACCGTTGGTAAAACAAACCATAGATTTATCGCATTATCCTGTATTAATCTAGTTGTTGCTGCTAATGCCGGTGGCGTATATAGCCCATTCGGAGATATTACTAGCTTAATGGTGTGGCAATCTCAAGCGCTGGATTTTGCACAATTTGGATATTTGTTCATACCAGCAGCAATTAGCTATCTAATTCCAGCTTTAGGTATGTCAATGTATGTACCTCACATCAAACCAGTATATCAACAAGAAAAAATCCAATTACAGTATGGTGCTACCATAATATTGTTACTCTTTGGGGCAACAATAATTACAGCCATTTGCTTTCAAGTTTTTTTAAAATTGCCGGCTGCACTTGGCATGATGATGGGACTAAGCTATCTTAAATTCTACAGCTATTATCTAAGAATTAATAACCATAAAATGTACACTGATGATCAATTTGGCTCTATTGTTACCTTTGATATAATGAAGAAAATTGAGCGCATTGAATGGGATACCCTGTTATTTTTTTATGGGATCATGTTATGCATTGGCGGACTCGCAACTTTTGGCTACCTACATTACCTAGCTAAATTTTTATATCAAGATATTAGTTTTGGATTTTCTGCTGCGCAACAAGCAACACCTGGCAACATATTTTTGGGGTTATTATCTGCAATTGTCGACAATATCCCAGTTATGTATGCTGTGATCAATATGCAACAAGATTTTTCAGCTGGGCAATGGCTCTTAGTAACATTAACCACTGGAATTGGTGGTAGCATACTTGCAATTGGATCAGCGGCTGGGGTTGCGTTACTCGGGCAGTCGAAGGGTCATTATACTTTTTTTAATCACTTAAAATGGACACCAGCAATTTTACTGGGTTATTTTGCGGGCGTTGCATGTCATTTGGTAATTAATGATAAATTATTTTATTAGTACTTAATCTAGACCGCCACCAGCTTCCTTGTTCATGTACGGATCAATTTTCTTTTCAATTGCTTCACGGGCGCGGAAAATTCTAGAACGCACGGTACCAACTGGGCATCCCATTACTTCTGAAATTTCTTCGTATGTTAAACCTTCTATTTCACGCAATAAAATTGCGGTACGTAGATCACTCGGCAAGTCATCAATTATATCAAATAACATATGCTCCATTTCATCGCAAATTAGGGTACGCTCCGGGGTTGAATATTCTTTTACATCGCGCTTTGATAGGAATTGTTCAATTTCAGATATTTCATATTCAGATTCTGGTAATCTACGTCCCCTAGCAATCAAATGATTCTTAGCAGTATTTACTGCAATACGATATAACCAAGTATAAAAGGAACTATCGCCACGAAAGTTGTCTAATGCTTTGTATGCTTTTATGAATGTTTCTTGAGTAACATCTAGAACTTCACTTGGATCAGAAATATAGCGTGCCACTAGTTTGAATACCTTATATTGGTATTTTAAAACCAGTGCATCAAATGCCTGCTTGTTGCCCTTTTGTACCTCGACAATCAGGTGCAGGTCGACTTGTTCTTCTTGTTGCATAATTCAAGCTTTTGTAGTTTCCCTGAATAGGCTATCGGCTATTTTGACCAAAGGTTAACTGTTCAAGAATATAGGGTTACCAAGCTTGACCTATCTACAAGGCGGAATCCCACATTAAAGCCACATAATATCTAAAAAAACATCAACACTAATGCTTATTTTATGCTAAAATCAACATAGTTGTTGCTGATTTTTGGTATTTAAAGTGTATTTACAACGAAAATTAAATTTGCCGACTCTACTTGATAAGAAATCATTTTTCTTATTTGGCCCGAGATCTACGGGAAAATCTAGCCTGATTGAGCATCAATTAGGGTCAGAGGGCACGGTTATAGATTTATTAGATACAGATATCTATTTTAACTTGAGTGTCAGACCTTGGGAATTAAAAGATATTATAGAAGCTAGTCAGTCGAAATTTAAATACGTTATCATTGATGAGATTCAAAAAATCCCACAGTTGCTAGATGAAGTGCATAGTTTAATTGAAAAGAAAGGTATTAAATTTTTGTTAACGGGAAGTAGCGCACGGAAATTAAAAAAATCTGGGGTAAACTTGCTAGCTGGCAGAGCATGGATTGCAGAATTGTTTCCATTGGTGATGCAAGAAATTCCAAATTTTGATTTAAATAGATATTTATTATACGGTGGTTTGCCACAAGTGTATTTGAGTAAATATCCAGAAGAAGAATTAAAAGCTTATATTAATACTTATCTTAGAGAAGAAATTCAGGCTGAGGCGTTGGTGCGTAAATTTCAATCTTTCGCACGCTTCTTAGAAATTGCTGCCATGACTAGTGGTAAAATGATCAATTTCGCAGCATTAAGTAGTGATGTGGCGGTACCAGCCTCAACGGTGCGAGAATATTATTCAATTTTAGAAGACACATTAACTGGCTTTATTTTGCCAGCATGGGTTAAATCAGTTAAGCGTAAAGCAATGAGTACTGCCAAATTTTATTTCTTTGATATAGGCGTGCGTAATAAGATCGTTGGCATAAAGCAAATTTCAGCAAATTCTGATCAATACGGCGAGGCGTTTGAACATTTTATAGCGATGGAATTGCGTGCTTATATTTCTTATTCCCGTTTAGATTATAAATTAAGTTATTGGCATTCATACAGCGATCAAGAGGTTGATTTCGTTATTGGCGATGATATAGCAATAGAAGTCAAGGCTACACATAACCCTAGTGGCAAGCATTTAAAGGGGCTTAAAATATTGGCTGAAGAAGATATTTTTAAAAAATATTATTTAGTTTGTACAAGTAACATTGCAAGAGTAGTTGATAACATCCATATTTTAAACTGGCGTGATTTTTTAGATCAGTTGTGGAACGGGAAGATAATTTAGAAGAATTTAAAATGGCACCTAACCACTAAAAAGCTGCAATGCCAGATAGCGATAGTGTGCCTCAGACATTGAATCGCGCGGGATTAAAATATAACGACCGTTATGCAAGCTTTTGAGGTATAAAATCAAACAAAAGCGACTCCTAAAACACTTTTGCCGCAATAACTTCCCTTTATGCTCACGACCGCTCACCAACTGATAACGCCACTTGCCGCAATCTGGTAAAACCATGGTAACCGCATTTTTACGATTTCGCATGCCGTATAATCCAATAACTGTGATTAAATCCAGTAGTAAGAAACCTGTAAGTGTCAGATTCAACCACCAAGGCCACGAACTCAGCCACAAATTAGTAGTAACGATTAAATATAAGGCACTGGCAATGATAGTAAAGCCATAAGAATTTGCGATATAAATTGGCATTTTAAGCAGATTTATTCCGTATGGTATGCATGTGACGTATCAACAACACCATATCTTGAAACTTAGCCTGCGGCGTGGGCTCACCTGTTACCAACCAACGTTGCAAATCTTGATCTTGCTCTTGCAATAGCTCTTCGAACAAGGCCTGCTTTTCAGAAGACATGCTAACAAAAACAGTATCACAGAAGTTTTGCAACATGAGATCTAACTCCAACATACCGCGTTTACAACGCCACTGCATCTTAGAGAGCTTGTTTTCTGAATCGTTACTGGTTACCATTTACATATCCCTATATTTTAAAGACAATTATGAGCAAAGCTATAACAACATTTATAACCCAGATTCCACTTCCAAATCCAGCAGCAAAAATGCTAGTTGACCTGAGCGATTATGGCGTGATCAAAGTTTCTGGTGCTGACGCAGCTAAGTTTTTGCAAGGACAACTAAGTTGCGATGTGTTAACTTTACAATCTGGTCAAAGCACTTATGGTGCGTATTGTAACATCAAAGGCCGCATTAGTAGTTTTTTTAGGTTATGGCGTTTAGGCGAAAATTATTACCTGCGACTTTTAAATACTATGCTAGAAGCTACGCTAGTAGAATTAAAGAAATATGCGGTTTTTTCTAAAGTAAGTATAGAAAATTTAAGTCAAAATTTCATGGGTATTGGTCTGATAAATCAAGATATAAGTAGCATATCTTTAGATGCGGAAACTATTATCATGCCATTGCAGCAACAACGCTATGAAGTGTTTGGATCTAAAGATAGTCTGCAAAATTTAAAACAACTATTTTATAACGAAGTAATGCAAATCGATCAAAATACATGGTCATTATATGACATACGCGATATGGTTCCAGAAATTTACCCCGAGTCCAAAGATCAGTTTCTACCACATGATTTAAATTTGCCGTCCCTTGGAGCCGTGAGCTTTAGTAAGGGCTGTTACCGTGGCCAAGAAATTATAGCTAGGATGCAACATCGCGGTAATTTAAAACGTCATATGCAGCAGATTGCGATTCCCGATATCGACAACATACCCATACCAGGCAGCGCGATAAATCTTAATAATGATCAAAGTGCTGTGGTGGTACGTAGTGCAATTATTGATGGCACTCGTTTAGGATTAGCGGTAGTACCTAATTGATTCAGTTGTGCCAACCAAACTCTAGCGTCTACATCTTTTAAGATGTCGTTCACCAGATGGCAATTGCGAAAGCTCTTTATCTGTTATTTCCTTTAAACTTATCACTTCATTTAAAATGCTAGCAAGATTACAGTTTCTATAAACACTATACAGGTAATAACCTTGAGAAACTGCTGCAAATTCTCTCCTAAGAGTATTTATCTTTTTAGGACTTTTTGTGGTTGCATCAATAAATTTATTTATATCCTCATCTTTAATTTGACATCTATCGCGTAGTGTATCACCTGGAAGATAAAGTTCAAAATATGCTTTGATATTATATAAACAGCCAACTTCAAGACCTTTGAACCACTCCTTAAACACTTTCCTTAGAAACTCTTTGACAGCCGATTTAAACTCTTGCTTGCCAGCATAAGTTCCCTGCAGTGCACACACATCCTGGGCTGTAAGATATGGTAATAATTTATTAAATAATACTTCTTTGGGAATTTTATTTGTGGCGTGCAATTTTGCAAAAAAACCTTCAGCTTTTATTTGCGCCATGTGTCTATACTCTGCAGTATAACGAACTAGCTGTTTTCTTGAAAAATTAAAATATAAACCGTCGCGCGATAAACTAAAGAAGCTAGCAAGTTGATTCCTATCTTGGGCATTATTAAAGTCATCGTTGAAATCAATTTCTTTTAAATCTTTACAATGTGGAATGGCCTCCCTGAATACTTGCCAAAACCCTATTGGGGCTCTATCTAACTCGTTATAGCCTAAATGAATTGTATCTAGTTTTTTACAGGCCATAAAAGCGCTAGTTAATAGTTGCCATTTAGGTATTTCAACGAGCGATAACTCATTATCTTCTAAATCTACGAACTCGAGATTTGCTAAATTTGGAAGTGTATTACAAAGAGCTTGCCATTTTCCTTCGGAACTGCGACCCAAGCTGTTATTCGCAATAATTAATGTATCCAGATTTTTAATTTTTTGAAGAGCACTACAAAACGCATTCCACTCGTGTGTTCCAAAATCGCATAGTTGGTTATCTTGTAAGCATATCCAACGTAATTCTGTGCAATTTTCTAGCGCATCTCCTAGTACTTGCCAATCACTTGTTGTACAAAGGGTCAAAGAATTTCCATCTAAAATAAGTTCTTGCAAACTTTTACATCTTGCAAGTGCAGCTGCAAATGCTCGCTTGTTTTCCACTCCTAGATAACCTAATTCACACTCCTGAAAAGATATTGATATTAAATTTCTACAACTTGCCAGAGCATTGCCAAAAGCTTGCCAATCATCTGTTGTATAATAGCTTAAGTTATTATCTTTTAAAATAAGTTCTTGCAGACTTTCGCATCTTCCAAGAGCAGCTGCAAATGCTGGCGTGTCTTCCTCTGCCAGACTACCTAATTCACAATTCTGAAAAGATATTGATATTAAATTTCTACAACTTGCCAGAGCATTGCCGAATACTTGCCAATCATATGCTTCATAACAGTTCAATTCATTATTATTTAAAATAAGTTTCTGCAGACTTTCGCATCTTCCAAGTGCAGCTGCAAATGCTCGCATGTTTTCCTGTTCCAGAAGGCCTAAGCTACATCCATCAAGAGATATTGATACTAAAGTTCTACAACTTGCCAGAGCATTCCCGAATGCTTGCCAATCATCTGCTGTATATGAGCTCAAATCATTATTATTTAAAATAAGTTTTTGCAGACTTTCACATCTTCCAAGTGCAGCTGCAAATGCTCGCATGTTTTCCTCTTCCAGAAGGCCTAATCTACATCCATCAAAAGATATTGATACTAAAGTTCTACAACTTGCCAGAGCATTGCCGAATGCTTGCCAAGAGGTTGTTCGGATATTCATGAAATCGTTACCGCTAAGATCAAGGTCTTGCACACTTTCACACCTTGCAAGCGCTGTGCAAAAGGCTTGCCAATCCGCCTCTGAGGGGTTATCTAAGGCTGCCTCTAAGGGGTTATCTAAAGAACCACTAAAATTAACTTCAGTAACTCTATGCCGTATACTCTCGTCCTGGGAGCTTCGTATTAATTCTTGCAAGCTAAACTTCATTATTGTCTCATTCTTATTGTTTAGTAACTTTTTGAAGCATTGTAAATAAAGTTAATTCAGTTTAAAAGTGTAGTTACAAGCATATAGCATTTTTTGAACCATTTGAACCAAATTAGAAACCAAAAGTAAAGATTGGTTCATAAGGGTCAAATAATTAAATACTTGGCATTTTTTGAACCATTTGAACCAAATATGCTAATATGGTTTAAGAGATGATTTAAAAGGCTGGTAAATGAAAATGCGATATAGCGACATAGAATCAAATACTGTAGAACTTAAACGCGAGTTCCCTCGTAATACTCAAATTTTAAAAACTGTTGTAGCTTTCTGTAATACATATGGCGGCAAAATAATAATTGGAGTCGCGGACGATGGTGAAGTTGTTGGAGTCTCAGAAATAGATCTTGAAGAATCGATGTCATCGCTTGAACAGTCAATCTTTGATAACTGTGCTCCGACCATTATACCCAGAATTTACGTACAGAGATTTGAAAGTAAAGCTTTAATAGTAATAGAGATATCAGAAGGAATGAATAAGCCATACTATCTGCGCTCTGAAGGAATTGAAAGAGGTACTTTTATACGACTAAATAAGCATACCATGCAGGCTAAAGAAGATACTATTAAAGAATTGTCTTGGAATGCCAGAGGTATTGATTACGAATTGCTGCCAGTTTATAAAGCAACTATGTCAGATTTAGATCAAAATGCAATTTTACAATTTTTGAAATATCGGAAAAATCAGGGTGGTGTAAAATTAGAAGAGCAAGTATTGAAGTCTTACGGAATTATTGCTTATGATCAAAATAAAAAATATCCAAGTGTATTAGGTACATTACTATTTGCGCACAATCCACAACAATTTATTTCTGAGGCAATTGTTATTTGTACACATTTTCGCGGTATTGATGGAAGAGAAGCTATTGCACAAGTCGATTGTGAAGGTAGCCTATTTAATCAATACGAACAAGCGTACGCATTTATACTTAGTAGATTGTACAAATCATTTACTATACAGGGTTCAAAACGACATGAGCAATTAGAAATCCCTGAAATCGCTATTAGAGAAGCTCTATTAAATTTAATTGTACATAGAAATTATCATTTGAGATCCCCTAGTAAAATAGCCATTTATGATGATCGCGTCGAATTTTTTAGCCCTGGACAAGTACCAGGACAGTTTGATGTTAGCAATTTGTTATCTGGGATTAGCTATTTACGTAATCCTGCGATATGTAAAATCTTCAGAGAAGCCAATTATATAGAAAAGCTAGGCAGCGGCTTTATAACTATATTTACTACATGCAAAAAGTATGGGCTTAAGTCTCCAGTTGTGATAGACGGCGGTACATTTGTAAAGTGCATATTATTTAGAGAACATGAAGAAGTAGAGGTTGCAGGAAAAGATAGTGATGTTGCAAAAATCATTAGATTGTTTGAATCTCGCGAAGAATATACTGCCAATCAAATTGCACAATTTTTAGGGGTTTCACATACCACTGTAGTGCGTCGATTGAACACAATGCTTAAACTTGGAACAATCGTTAAGCTTGGAGAGCGCAGAAGTACGAGATATAAGCGCAAATAACTTATACTTTATTCCTAGCTGTTTTACTTGGTGTAGTTGGTTTAGTTAGGTTTATTCAAAGTTTAAATCTAGGTCTTGCTAAATTCTGCCGCAAATAAACTTCTAATTGTTCACGCGTTGGTGTTGGAGTAACTATAGCTTGGAAACCGCCTGCAACATCATCTACAAGATGAATATTACCTGGGAAATTATGTTTCAACATATAGCCGCCCCCACCAAGATCATATCCAACAGTGACTGAATGACCATGAATAGTAATATTAATTGGTTTCATTAATTTTTCCTCCTTAAAAACATTGGTATCTATAACGACTTTCATTGTTTACTATGTTTGCCTTTATAATTGTCCTTTGAAGATACTACTTTTTTTCTAGACGTTTTATTTGATATTCTTGGTTTAGATTTTTGATTGCTTGACGCCCTTTTAATAGCTTGACTAGAAGATTGAGATTTAATCGGATATGTTCTCTTTGTGCTTGATTTTCTTACGTCATTTATAGCCTGTTCAATATCATTTTCATTAATTTCATATTCTCTCGCAATAGCATGAGAGGCATCTAGTAATGATTTTATGTCATTTCTTGAAATAGGATTTATTTTTTTGAAGATGATAGAATCATCAGTTGCCATAACTATAAATTTTACGCCAGCTTCTAGATGCATATGTTCGCGTATTTCTTCAGGTATTACTACCTGACCTTTGGAGGTCATTTTTGTTGTAGATACATCAGACATATTAAAATTCATAGCGTTCCCCTAGTATTCTTACCAGTAAGAATAGCATAAAATCAATCGATTGTCGAACGACTGCAAATTCTAATTACTCACGCCGCATATGCGGGAACAACAGTACATCGCGAATTGAAGCTGCATCAGTTAATAACATCACCAAACGATCTATACCAATGCCCTCACCCGCGGTTGGAGGCAAACCATGCTCTAAGGCGCGCACGAAATCAGCATCATAGTGCATGGCTTCTTGATCACCTGCATCTTTGTTGGCAACTTGCTCACGAAAACGCTCCGCTTGATCTTCTGGATCATTTAATTCCGAAAAGCCATTAGCAATTTCTCGACCACCGATAAAAAGCTCAAAACGATCGGTTACTTCTGGGTTTTGATCATTCTTACGCGCCAAAGGCGACACTTCTGTCGGATATTCAGTAATAAAAGTCGGATCTTGCAACTTATCTTCAACGGTATGCTCAAATAATTCAAATTGACAACGCCCCAAGCCCCAATGCTTTTCAACATTGCACTTAACTTGGCGCATATATTCAATTAATTTGCTTTGATCTTTAACCGTTGCTTCAGTTAAATCAGGGTTATATTTTACCAATGCTTGCGGAATTGTTAATCGATCAAATTTCTTACCAAAATCATAAACTTGCCCCTGATAATTTACCGTGGTGCTGTGTAAAATTTCTTGCACTAATTTTTGTAATAACTCTTCGGTTAAATCCATCATATCATTATAATCTGCATAAGCTTGGTAAAATTCAATCATGGTAAACTCTGGATTATGCCTGGTCGATAAACCTTCATTTCTAAAATTACGATTTATTTCATAAACTCGTTCAAAGCCACCGACCACTAAACGTTTCAAATACAATTCAGGGGCAATACGCAAATATAATTCCATATCTAATGCATTATGATGTGTTATAAATGGTCTGGCAGCAGCCCCACCTGGAATAACATGCATCATTGGAGTTTCTACTTCTAAGAAGCCTCTTTCATTAAAGAAATCCCGCATCATT
This sequence comes from Gammaproteobacteria bacterium, assembly GCA_020054325.1. Taxonomy (GTDB): domain Bacteria; phylum Pseudomonadota; class Gammaproteobacteria; order UBA6186; family Azoamicaceae; genus JAGVLG01. The sequence continues at coordinate 34,056 of JAGVLG010000039.1, read as the reverse complement.
TGAATTATTTTAACGCGGGTTTTAAAAATTTGACGCGACTTTTCATTAACAATCAAATCAACATAACGTTGCCGATACCGCATTTCTTGATCTGCTAATCCATGCCATTTATCTGGCAAAGGGCGTAAGGCTTTGGTTAATAAACGGATTTCGCTGACTTTAACTGAAAGTTCACCAGTTTTTGTTTTAAAAACAACACCAGTAGCCCCAACTATATCGCCAATATCCCAGTCTAAAAATTCTTCATACTCACCTGACGGTAGATGATCTTGCCGGATGTATAATTGAATTTTGCCAGACATATCTTGTAAATGTACAAAACTAGCTTTACCCATTAAGCGTCGCATTAGAATGCGCCCAGCTACAGTCACTACATTATTCTCTGCCTCTAACACTTCATTAGTTTTACTGTCAAAATCAGTATGAATTAACCCTGCTAAATTGGTGCGGCGAAAATCGTTGGGGAATGCATTGCCTTTTTGTCGCATAGCGGCAAGTTTATTACGACGTTGCTGCAACTGTTCGTTTAATTCTTCTACACCTGGTACTGCAACTTCTTGTTCATTTGCCATTTTATAACCCACTCTTTAAACTTTTCTCTAAAAATGAATCTAAATCTCCGTCTAACACTGCTTGAGTATCAGTACGTTCTTCTTTAGTTCGTAAATCTTTTATCCGCGATTGATCTAAAACATAAGATCGAATTTGGCTGCCCCAGCCAATATCAGATTTGTTTTGTTCCAACTCTTGCTTATCAGCATTTCGCTTTTGCATTTCTAAATCATATAATTTGGCGCGTAGTTGATTCATTGCCTGATCTTTATTACGATGCTGCGAACGATCATTTTGACACTGTACCACTATATTAGTCGGAAGATGCGTAATTCTAACTGCAGAATCGGTACGGTTAACGTGCTGTCCACCAGCACCACTTGCCCGATAGGTATCGATACGTAAATCTGCTGGATTAATCTCGATATTAATTGCCTCATCAATTTCTGGATATACAAATACCGCAGCAAAAGAAGTATGGCGCCTATTACCCGAATCAAATGGCGATTTACGTACTAAACGATGCACTCCGGTTTCTGTTCGCAACCAACCATAAGCATAAGCCCCACCAATCTTTATAGTAGCACTCTTAATTCCCGCAACTTCTCCAGGAGAGACCTCAATCAGTTCTACTAAATAATTGTGTTGCTCTCCCCAGCGAATATACATGCGTAACAGCATTTCAGCCCAATCTTGCGCTTCAGTACCACCAGAGCCGGACTGAATATCTACAAAGGCATTATTCGCATCCATATCTCCAGCAAACATGCGCTTGAATTCTAAATCAGCAACAATTTTAGTCAAGGATTGGATTTCCTGCTGCAATTCTTGCCCAGCCTCGATATCCTGTTGTTCAACGACCAAATCTAACCACTCACGCGCTTCAGTAAAACGCTCGGTCAGATTATTGATTTTATTAACTACTGTTTCGAGTTGCGCCAATTCCTTGCCAAGGCGCTGTGCCTTAGGAGGATCATTCCATATTGTTGGATCTTCTAATTCACGCGAAACTTCAACCAAACGTTCAGCCTTAAGATCAAAGTCAAAGAAACCCCCGTAGCTGTTGGGTACGTTGTTCAAGATCGCCTAAAGCGACAACTAGTGGATTAATTTCTAGCATGATCAAAAATTGTTTTTCAAAAATAGAGTCGCATTATAACAGGACTTTATAAAAAAAGTGAGGGGTACTTGCATATGATGGGCCGGACACGCCGGCCAGCAAAGCCTAACGCCAATTTTAGTTAGGATAGTTGTTGTACGGCATTGAGTCAGGTGGGTTACTACTGGTAGCACCGGTATTTGAAGTGCTATCTGTTGCAGTTGAGTTGACTCTAGCGGCACCACTCGGATTAGCATTAGCTGATTGCGACGCACTTACGGCCTGCATATCAGTATTTGACATTTGTGTAGTAGTATCATCGCTCACCCAAGTTTGCTCAGCACTAGATTTGTCGCAAGGGCATGCAAATACACTAGCAAAGGGCAATAATATTAATAATAGAGTGACAGCAATTAATTTTAGTTTTAGTCTGGATCGAGATCTGATTCTTGTTACCATTTTTTACTCCTCGTTGCACATATGTTGACCGAATTTCAAACATATATGACTTAAGGTTAGTATTGCTTTTTGAAGTGCATATGCATTTTATGCTAATATTTCGTGTTATATGTTGAAAACAACAGGTGCCTATTCAAATAATATCTATAAATAATCACAGATCAACTGCAGCAACACTTAAAACTTGCAATTCACATTTTCGCAGACCACCGAAATCATTTTCCTGCAAAGTAAAAGCACAATGAATCGTACTGCCAGGTTGTACAGGGAAAGGATCAGCGGCTTTGGCGCGAAAATTAAACCAAACACCACGATAGATCGTTGTTGCAGTTGTTATTTCAATCCGCGCGTGGGTACCATCGCCAATAGTTCTTAAGTCTTTTAAAGTACCTTGAATTTCAAAAATTGGTGCATCAAATTCGCGTCCATATGGTTCTAGTTTGGCAAGCTCATCCAAAGTTGCTACGTTATAAAATTCTGGATCTAAGATCCCATCAGTTAAAATCTCAGGCCCAAGTTGCGTTAATTGCAATTGTTGTTGCGCTGCCTGCTCAAAAAGCTCTGCAAATTTTGTGTAGTTTTGTTCTCTAAGAGTAACCCCACCAGCTCCAGCATGGCCGCCGCCTGCTAAAAGTAAATCTGGGGACTGTTGCACAATCCATTGGATCGCATTACCAACATTAAATTTGTTAACACCACGAATTGAACCTGTTAAGATATTTTCTTCACCATGCTTTTTTGCTAAAAACACTGTCGGTCTGCCAAAAGTTTCTTTGATCCTACTCGCCGAAATACCATGTACCCCAGCGTGTCCAGCATCTGCTAAATTAATACATAAACTATAACGTCCCAGTTGTAACTGCTGTTTAGCAATCTCTATTCCTTGTAGAGTAATTTTATTTTGGATTGCTTTGCGAATTTGATTTTGTTCTTGTAAATATGTTACCCATTGCTGCGCTTCAGTATCATCTGCCGCCAATAAAAAACTCACTGAGCCAAAAGCACTTGCTAAACGACCATCACTATTTAATAATGGCCCAATTTTAAAACCGAGATCTTCAGCCGTAACTGTACCTTTAATCAAGGGCCGAATTGCACGCCAGCATGGCCTAGTACCAGCATTAATCAGCTGTAATCCATGTTTCACAATCGCGCGATTCGCATAACTGCGCGCCATACTAACGCAATCAGCCACAGTACCAACTGCTACAAAATCTAAAATATCACTTAGTTTTGCAGCATCTTCCGATCGATAACCACGCTTAATTAATTCTAACCTAGTTGCTGCCATTAACAGCCACGCCACCATACAACCTGCGATGTACGGATCTCCATATTCACAATCAGATCTAGTTGGATTAATACATGCAAAGGCACTCTGCGGCGGGCCTGCTAATGGTAATTGATGATGATCGGTAACAATTACATCGATCCCCTCTGCTTTCAAATCTGCAATGCGCGGTTCATCAGCAGATCCATTATCCGCAGTTATTATTAACGATGCGCGTGGCTGATCTTGTAAGATCCGCTGTGCTACTTTAGCTGATAAACCATAACCTTCGTTTAAACGGTGCCCAATATATGATTTTATAAGCGCCGCAGGATGTTTAAATTTGTGTATTAATGCATAATGTAATACTGCATGACTAGTTTGGCCGTCGCAATCGTGATCGGTTTCTAAGCCAATCACTTCTTTATTCATAATCGCATCAGCAACTCTGGCACTTGCTTTAGCCATATCTTGCATGCGTAATGGATGTTGCAAATTAGATAAGCGCGGATTTATTAATTGCTGCAAATCAAAATTTTCGGGCTGCGGTCGCGAAGCAATAATACGGGCTAAAATTGGATGTAAGCCTTGTTGTTGTGCTAGTGCAGCAATGTCTTTTTTAATTTCACGCGGTTTGATTTTTGGCAACAATAACATTAGGCAATCCTTATCGAATTTTGATCTGAGGTATCTGCTCAATAACCTGAGGTCTATAAGCGGCTAGGCTGAGTGCATTTTTTATTAGCGGCGTCGGCTTTGCCCCACGTTATTCAGCAGATACAATCTGACAGCATTATAGACGATACACTTAGTTTAAACTATACTTGATAAGCTTAACTAATAAGGCTCCAAATGCAACTAACTCGTGATTCAATTAACGCTAAATACCAGATCAGAAAATATTCCCCTGGTTCTGTAACCGTTAACGCACAAGATTACACCAGCTCAATATTGCTCATGCCAGACTTACTACAACCTTGGAGTGTATCAGATATAAGCCAATTACAAACCAAACATATCTCTGAATTTTTAGAATTCCAACCAGATATAATTTTGCTCGGCACTGGAACTAAGTTAACTTTTATAGATCAAGAGTTACTTACGCTAGCACAGCAACAAAATGTCGGCATTGAATTAATGACAACTGCTGCAGCATGTAGAACTTATTCGGTTTTAGTAGCGGAACAGCGCAGGGTATTAGCTGCGCTAGTTATTTAATTTGACAAACCCCATATGAAAATCGTAGCTTAATAATTTTATTATGCTATGAATCCAAAATGATAAAACAACGCTGGTCATCTCACTTTAATTTCATCATGGTAACAGCTGGGGCTGCGGTTGGTCTCGGGCCAATATGGAAATTTCCGTACATGGCTGGAGAAAATGGTGGTGGCGCTTTCGTGCTTGTTTCCGCACTTGCAATGTTTTTGATAGGCGTGCCAATCTTAATGGGTGAGATCATCCTTGGACGCTTTGGCCGCGCCAACCCGGTAGCTACAATGCAAAAGCTGGCACTGCAGCACAATCAACCAAAATTATGGAGCTTATTGGGTTGGTGGGGTGCATTAGGGTTATTATTGGTTTTATCTTTTTATAGTGTAGTGGCCGGTTGGTCAATCGCATATATTTATAAAATTTGGTCAGGTCAACTTAGCAATTTAAGCGCATTACAAATTATGCAAACCTGGGATGATTTTATTGCGAATCCTTGGGAACTATTGTTATGGCATAGTATTTTTATGGTTTTAACTTTAATAGTTGTAGCACGCGGGATCCATAAGGGTTTAGAACAAGCATCAAGAATTATGATGCCCGGATTATTCTTAGTTTTGTTAATTCTAATGACTTACAGTGCTATTGTAGGTGAATTTAGAACCGCGCTAGAATTCCTTTTTACCCCAGATTTTAGCAGACTTAGCCCGCAGGTAATGATCAATGCATTAGGCCAAGCAGCATTTGCATTAGCTATTGGTGCGGGTTGTATGTTGATGTATGGTTGTTATATTCCCGATAATACTAAAGTTGCTTCCGATTCATTGTTGGTTGCTGCTATGCTGCTGCTTTCCTCCCTTGTGTCTGGCTTAGCAATGTTTCCATTAGTATTTGCGTATGAACTACCACCAGCAGGCGGCCCTAGTTTAATGTTCACTGTTTTACCAATAGCATTTAATGATATGCCGTTTGGAGTTATATTTGGCGGTTTGTTTTTCCTAATGCTATGGTTTGCTGCCTGGACTTCATCCATTTCTATGGCAGAACCATTAGTGGTAATTTTAAATGAACAGTATAAAACCAATCGTAAACAAGCATCACTCATTGTTGGACTAATTGCATGGATCATTGGGGCGATAGCAATGTTATCTTTCAATGTCTTGCAAGATGTAAAGCTATTTGGAAAATACGATATCTTCACAGCAATAATTGATTTTTCGACCAATATAATCCTACCAGTTGGAGCTTTTGGCTTTGCAATTTTTTCAGGCTGGATTTTAAACAAAAAGGTCGTAAAGGATGCCATGAATATACGAAGTAAAGTGGCGTTTAATATTTGGCTGTTTCTAATAAGGTATTTGGCGCCTTTAGGAATAGTGGCAGTGTTTTTATTTCCAGGTTAGTTGTAACTGCACTTTTATTTTGAACCATGTTAGGCGTGTATTGTCTTATATATTAGCAACGTTTATATAGGTTAATACTATGCCTTTTTTTGGAAGACCTAGATCTGACGGCGATGGCGGAAATAGAACAGATCAGGAGAAGACTGACGCTGAAAATAAGCGACGCGCCGCAATAATCCTGCCTAATATAATGGCTAACCCAGAATTCTGGAAACTGGTTTTTGATGTAAAATTTTTAAAGGTTGAAGATCTAGACAGAAGATCGAGCAAAGATCCTTTGGTTTTAACTGCTAAAGCTGGCGAGGTTCCTCCCAGTATTAATCTAAACGATATTATGCAGCTACAATCAGAAAATTTAGATACTAATACTATTGCATTCCTAATTGATCGTCCAACAAGTTCGCAATTTTTAAAATGGCGCGCTTCAATCGTAGATTTTTTTAGAGGGGATCTACCGTACGACGATACTCCTGAAAATACTAAGGCAATTATTGAATCCATTATTGATAGAAATGGCGCCTTAACTAGCTTTCGTGAACTTGCAATACCAGACACCAACCCACAAACTGAATCAGACAAAGATGCAATGTATGATTATAGCGATGATGAAGAATGGTTAAAACAAGCTGCAGTTACTTTACAAACTATTTTTGCGACAATCAACTCCATACTGAGCGCGTCGAATATAGATAAGAATGAGCTTGAAAAATTAATTATTCAATTATTAGAAATCACGCCAAACTTTCATGACTTATTCCCCGCAAGCTCAAATGACACAACCCTACAACAATATCAAAATCGCACCGTAGCTCTGTTACAAAGAAAAGATTTATCTAAATTCCAACGATCCAACCATATAACATTTAATAACACGAACTTAATAGATGCAACCAACCCTGAAATTAGAAAGAGATTTTTCAAACGCACTTTGGATTTCGCATCAAAAGCAGAATCATCTGCATACATACCAAGCTTTGTTGAATACCGCAAATGGATACATAAAAATTTGCCACAAATTATTGCACAGAAGCAATTGGTGGATGAGTATTTGATGATCCGTGATTTAAGCGAAAAATTTATAAAACATTTTCAACAAAGCCTTTATCCGCAACAAATGAAACAAACTCGTTACCAAAGACTTTTAAAAAGTGTCCAAGTTTTTTGTAACGAAATACAGAATTTATTACTACAACATCCTCCACTTAATGAAGAATTTAACAAACAACCTAGTAAAGAAGATTTATTGGCTATTGCCTTATTCCCTGAATCCAAGCTAAATGAATTCATTAAAGGATGTGTTGCTTATAAAGCACGAGATGTTGCAATAGAGCTACTTCATGTTGTTACAAACACAAGAGAATCATTACGAGAAACCCTGCCTGAATTAAAAGTGGATCGCCGCGAATTAAATGGTGAAGAACTAATAAGCAACATTAATAGCCTTATGGCTAAATTTTCATTATATCTTGATCAACTTGATAAAGCCTTAGATGGTGACACCGAAGAAACTATTAAAAATGTTGCTAAAGCTGCATATATGGCTAATTTATGTTACAGCTTGCTAGTTAGTAGAGTTAATATGAAACCAAATACAGCGAATACTGATGAAGCTACTAAAGAAGAAGTTAAGCAACTCCAAACAAAAATTTCAGCTCTCTTGAATTCAGATAAATTTAAAAACTTACCTGCAAGAGCAAACTTTTTACAAAGTTCTAATATTGAAATGCTATTTCGCAGTGTCAGTACCACATTGGGAATGCCACAAAGACGCAGCTTTAGCTATTCAAAGGGGTAATGATAAATGTCAGGCACGCAAAACAATACTACATACACATTTACTGGTTCTTCACCCGCTGGATCCGCCACGCGAACATCTGCGGTTAACCGCCTTAAAGCCTGGCGCCGTAATTCTAGATCTGCTGTAACTAACGTGCGTTTGCATGATTTAGGCTATGGTTCGCATCCTATGGCATGGCGCATGGCTGCCATGAGTACCGAATGGTTAAATATTAAAATAAAAGCACTCCAAGATAAGGTTGCTGATTATAACAATGATAATTACCCTCCAGTTGCAGAATTGTCTCAAATTCGCAATGTAATTGCACAAGCCATTGATACTAACCAAGTATCGCATCAGCATTTAAAATCATTAATTAACGGCACGCATCCGCAACTTTGGGAAGCTTTACAACAGCCATTACGCAAACAATTTGGGCGCGGTGTAGCCAAGAATATCTTTGAATTACAATTAGGCGCAACCAATTTAGAAGATGTTAATTTAATGCAGCGCATCGATCCTACTGGTGAATATTTTGCACATGAATTATTACATATTTTAGATGACGCAATTTTTTATCGCGATTTAAGTATTGAAAAAACCAATGACGGCGGCTTTAGTATAAAAAGCAAGGATCCTGCTGATCCCAATAAAACTATTGAGCTAGCAAGTGCTAAATTGCAAAAAGGCGCTAATGGCGATAAGTTTGACAAAATGACATATGAACTTAAAGTTAACTCACAGGGAGCAGCTTTAGAATTGATCGATAGTATTGCACAAATGCGCCAAGGCGAAACTAATGCAATTACTATAGTCCAAGTAGGCCCGCCTCTGGAAACTCTAACCTTTTTATATGAAGCAATTGTTACCAATCATATGCATGTGATTATGGACATTAAACAACAACAAGAACTGTTAGCAGATATCGATAAGCTAGCAGCCAGCGGACACACGCCAGATCAGGTTAATCAACTACGAGAACTAGCAATATTGCTAATAGATAATCGCGACCTTTACGATTATGAAACCCCAAATAGAGTTAATAAGGCGCGATCAGGCGGTATTGCATCTTGGGTGCATACCCCGGCCTACAAAGGTACGGTGAGCGATGAGGTACTAACTGCTTTAACCACAGTAAATGCAAAAACCGCTGGCGTTCCCCGCTCGCAACTTGCAAGCGGCAGTCTTGCAGAACTAAGTAGCCATTCATTAGGTAGCCTAGGATACACTAATAACCCTGCATTCCGTCGAGTAACACCTGGTAGCTTGAGCCGCTTTGCAGGATCACCTTCTACTTCTACTACTAGCTCTCCTGGTAGCGGCCTTGCTGGTGGCTATCCACCGCCTCCTCCGCCACCACGAGATAGATCTCGATCAAACTTTTTTGATGATAGAGATCGTGATAATAGAGATGGTGATAATAGAGATGGTGATACACCGGGTCCGGATGAAGATCTGGTTATTTCACCTGGATCTGGCCCTGGATCTGGCCCTGATGGACCTTGAACATAAAATTCACTTAGAGAATTAACCTTTATAAGGCCTAACAACTGGCAAAGTGGCTCATATTTTCATGAAAAACCCCAATTTGCCACCGCTTATCTGACAATTAACCACCCTCATCGTTAGTTAGTGGATTTCAGTCATTCAGATGTTGAACTATCTCTAACTAAGAGTATAATGCTCAGATGAAGTTGGTTAAACATATTACTTTAACCTGACAGCAATCGATATAAAAAATTTGAATAGAATAGGGGTTGTTTAAATGGCTCGACGTAACGACAAACGCAGTCGCTTAGTTACTGCAGCAGACAAATTGTTCCATGAACAAGGCGTTAGCACCACTACACTAGCGAACATTGCGCAATTAGCTGATGTACCGCTTGGAAACGTGTATTATTATTTTAAATCTAAAGAATCAATCGTTTTAGCGGTAATCGATTACCGTCGTAAATTAATTCAAGCACAATTTGATGAATTAAACGGTATCGACAGCACGCTCGTACGTCTGCAAACTTTGGTGCGCCAAACTACTGCGCATAGCGAACAAACTGCAAACTTCGGCGATGCATTAGGCAGCTTATGCCAAGAATTAGGCAAGCAAGGTGGCCAAATCGCAGCTGCAGCAGCAGACTTGATGCAAGAAATCATGAACTGGTGCGAAAAACAGTTCGTTAGCTTAGGTAAGGGCGAAAAAGCTAAGCAATTAGCAATGATCCTTTTATCTAGCTTACAAGGTATTAGCTTATTAACTCTTACCTTCAAAAATGCTACTTACACTAACCAACAAGCTGATTATTTAGTTAATTGGTTAGAAACTGTTTAATTTTAAATTAGCAGTGAAGTTAAAACGGCTCTTTATAGGAGCCGTTTTTTTATTCAAACAAAAAAATTTTCATAAGCACAGCTATCGCCCCTAGCCTTTGTGCCACCTTGACCCTAGCAATTTGCTCACAAATAAACCACAACTTCTCCACAGGTTATCCACGACTTATTCACTTGCTAGACTCGGAAAACCGCATTATCTTGTATAAGAGATTCAGTTACACATCAACATATTGGGTTCACTGGCTATCTACTGATGTATTGAACCACAAGATATTTTGCCCAGCCAAGGCAGAAGTATCAAGATATCCCACGTTGACAGGTAACCATGGTACTGTTAATATATACAGTATTAGTTGCACAAATTAGGAACGGCCCGTACCAGCTTCACACGGGTTACAAAGGAGAAATAAATGAGCCTTGAGCTGCAAACCCAGGATAACGTTATTACCCCTGGCTCAATTACAGAACAACCTTCTATAAACTCCATTAAGGTAAGAAAACGTAATGGCGCCATTGTTACGTTTAGTCGTGACAAAATTGTTTATGCCATGACCAAAGCCTTTCTAGATGCCTTAGGTGGTCAGGCTGCGGTATCCAGCAGCGTCCATGAATTAGTAGAAAAATTTACTGATTCAGTTTGTGATGCTTTAATGCGTTACTTTAAAACTGGCGGCATTGTTAACATTGAAGAAATTCAAGATCAAGTTGAATTAGTATTAATGCGCAATGGCGAACATAAAGTTGCTCGCTCTTATATTATTTATCGTGAGGAGCACCGTAAAGCCCGGGAAGCACGCCAAGCTGCATCCAAACAGACCGATGATGCTGCGCAAATTAACATAACCTTAGAAAATGGCGACAAGGTTCCATTAGATGTTTCTAAACTTGAAGTTATCGTTGAAGAAGCTTGTAGTAATTTAGAAAATGTTCAAAGTGAACCAATCATTAAAGATACGCTCAAGAATTTATTTGACGGAGTACATATTTTAGATGTACGCCGTGCCTTAGTAATGACCGCGCGCACATATATTGAAACCGAACCAAATTATACTTATGTTGCGGCGCGTTTGTTATTAAACGATTTACGCATAGAAGTAACTAAGACTTTGCAACTACCTGTGCCTGCAACTCACAAAGAGTTAGAGCCACAATATGCTGCATTGTTGCAAGCTAGCGTAGACTTTGGAGTAAAAGTGCAGCGCTTAGATCCCAAGCTTAAAACTTTCGACTTCGCTAAACTGGGTGCTGCACTTCGTCCCGAGAGAGATTTTAACTTTACCTATTTAGGCTTACAAACCTTATACGATCGCTATTTCTTACACGAAGATCAACAACGTTATGAGTTACCGCAAAACTTCTTTATGCGAGTTGCAATGGGCCTAGCCATTGGTGAAGCTGATAAAAATGAGCGCGCTATTGAGTTTTATAACGTGCTTTCAACCTTTGACTTCATGAGTTCAACCCCAACTTTATTTAACTCAGGTACTACTAGATCACAATTATCTAGCTGTTACCTAACAACTATTCCAGATGATTTAAGCGGAATTTACAATGCAATTCGCGATAATGCCTTGTTGCAAAAATTTGCAGGCGGCTTAGGTAACGATTGGACCTATGTTAGGGCTATGAATTCCAAAATTAAAGGCACTAATGGCGCATCGCAAGGTGCAATCCCATTCATGAAAGTCGCTAATGATACCGCAGTTGCAGTGAACCAAGGCGGCAAACGTAAAGGTGCAGTATGTGGTTACCTTGAAACATGGCATATGGATATTGAAGAGTTCTTAGAATTGCGCAAGAACACGGGTGATGATCGCCGCCGTACGCATGATATGAATACTGCCAACTGGGTTCCAGATTTATTTATGAAACGGGTTCTAGAAAATAAAGAATGGACTTTATTTTCTCCAGATGAAACCCCAGATTTACATGATTTGTACGGACTTGAATTCGAACAAGCATATGAGGCTTATGAAGCACTAGCTGATAGGGGCAAGATCCGCAATTTTAAACGTATGCCAGCTATTAATCTATGGCGTAAAATGCTTAGCATGTTATTTGAAACTGGCCATCCGTGGATCACCTTTAAAGATGTATGTAATCTTCGTTCGCCACAACAGCATGTTGGGGTAGTACATAGCTCTAACCTTTGTACCGAGATAACACTGAATACATCGGAAGACGAAATTGCAGTATGTAACTTGGGGAGTGTTAACCTACCAAGACATATTAAAGATGGCAAATTAGATGTTGAGAAGTTACAACGTACCATTAACACTGCGATCCGCATGTTAGATAATGTGATCGATGTTAACTACTACTCTGTAATTCAAGCTAGACGTTCTAACTTGATGCATCGTCCCGTTGGGCTCGGCTTAATGGGCTTCCAAGATGCGTTATATATGTTAAACATATCTTATGAATCTGAAGCAGCGGTAGAGTTTGCCGATCGCTCTATGGAAACTATTAGTTATTATGCAATTCTTGCATCTACTAATTTAGCTGAGGAGCGCGGCACTTATGAATCGTTTGAGGGTTCATTGTGGAGCAAGGGTGTATTACCGATAGATTCGATCAATAATTTACAGGCAACTCGTGGCTTGTATTTAGATCAAGATCGTAGTCAAACTCTTGATTGGGTAACTTTACGTAACCGTGTTTGTACAGTTGGGATGCGTAACTCTAACGTCATGGCAATTGCGCCGACTGCAACTATTTCTAATATTTGTGGGGTTTCGCAATCAATTGAACCAACTTATCAAAATTTATATGTAAAATCCAACCTATCTGGTGAATTTACAATCATTAACAATTATTTAGTGGAAGATTTAAAGGCTTTAGACTTATGGGATCCTGTAATGATTAACGATCTTAAATACTTTAACGGTAGTGTTAAGAATATTGATCGCATCCCAGCAAATTTAAAGAGTAAATATGCAACTTCTTTTGAAATTGATGCGCAATGGTTAATTGATGCGGCATCGCGTCGTCAAAAATGGATTGATCAAGCGCAATCATTGAATCTATATATTGCCCAGCCTTCTGGTAAAAAATTAGATTCTTTATATCGGGCAGCATGGTTACGTGGTCTTAAGACAACTTATTACTTACGTACTCTAGGTGCTACGGATGCAGAGAAGTCGACCATACATACTGGTGCCTTAAATGCAGTAAAAGCGAATGTTGAGCCGGTTGCAGTTAAGGCTTGCTCAATTGACAATCCTGATTGTGAAGCGTGTCAATAAAAATTATAGGGGATATATAATGACTGAAATAGCAACTACTTTTGATACTACAGTAAATCTTGGAGCTACAGGATTAGAGCTTCCTGAAATGGGAGCAGCACGCATTCACGTGGATGATAAGCAAATCATTAATTGCCGCGCTGATTTAAATCAATTAGTTCCTTTTAAGTACGAATGGGCTTGGCATAAATATTTGAATGCTTGTGCTAACCATTGGATGCCAAATGAAATTAATATGTCGGCAGACATCGCATTGTGGAAGAGCAAAGATGGCTTAACTGCTGATGAGCGTATGATTATTGAACGCAACTTAGGCTTCTTTTCTACTGCAGATTCATTGGTAGCAAATAATTTAGTATTAGCAGTATATCGGCACATTACTAACCCAGAGTGTCGACAATATTTATTACGCCAAGCGTTTGAAGAAGCATTACATACTCATGCTTATCAATATGTCATTGAAAGTTTAGCAATGGATGAAGGACGAGTATTCAATATGTATCGTGAAATCCCAGCGGTTGCAACCAAAGCAGCGTGGGCATTACCATACACTCAAAGCTTAAGCGATCCAAATTTTCATACCGGTACTCCAGAGACCGATCAACGTTTATTGCGGGATTTAATCGCATTCTACGTTGTATTTGAAGGTATTTTCTTCTACGTTGGTTTTACCCAAGTACTATCTATGGGACGCCGTAACAAAATGGTTGGTACTGCGGAGCAATTCCAGTACATTTTACGTGATGAATCCATGCACATGAATTTTGGTATCGATGTAATTAACCAAATTAAAATCGAAAACCCACATTTATGGACTAAGCCTTTCCAAGAAGAAATGATCGAATTGATCCGTAAAGGTGTTGATCTTGAATACCAATATGCACTAGATACTATGCCGCGTGGTATTTTAGGATTAAATGCAGCTTCATTCCGCGAGTACTTAGAATTCATTGCAAATCGACGTTTAACTCAGATTGGTTTAGCAGAGCAATACCCTGGTGCAACTAACCCATTCCCATGGATGAGTGAGATGCTCGATCTTAAGAAGGAAAAGAACTTCTTTGAAACTCGGGTTACTGAATATCAAACCGGTGGTGCATTAAACTGGGAATAGTTTTGTTGGCCCTAACTTCGAGGCCGGGTAGTTTCCGGCCTTTTTTTTGACATTAACCACTCAGCAATGGCCTAGTTAGCCGCTGATTTTCAATATCCCTCTCTTCAGTTGCAATAGCTACACGCTGCCTATTAATTCGCAACGCTCTTGCCTCTTGCATTTCGTTACTCAAATCACTAACGGCCTTTAACTTGGCTACCTCAACAAGCTTCGGCACAGACAATTGAGAGCATACAAAACTTGTTAGAATTTGATTAAAAACAGCATTGCTCCGATTCTCTCTGCCATTACGCGCCGCAAATGAAGTGCGGAAATTGCCAAGTTCACGTTCAATAACTCTTTCAATATTGAACGGCAATAAATAAGCAACGATCATATTAATAATATCAAACGGTATTTTCGGATCTTTCGAATTTTTATCGGGAGAAAACATTAGCAGCAGATTAAAAAGAATTTCAAATGATCTTTTAGTCTTAAATAATTGCTGTACAACCCTGCTAAAATGTAAGAATAGCAACATCGAATCAAGCTGTGGCATAAATCTTGGCATGCTTGCTTTAATAGTTGCATTAGGAAGCTTTTGCCGCATAGCGTTTACAGCAATAGTTGATGCAAAACTCAATTTATTAGTTGTTATATCGATACAGCGTAGATTAGGCAAGGCACTGATACGTGCCGAAATAATGTTATTTCCGATCAAGGAAACTACTTGCAATTTTTTTAAAGATTCCCAGGACAAATTAGATAATTTATTATTTGCAGCATATAACGTTGTTAAATTAACTAATCCTGCAACAGCTAATTCTTCAATACCACAATTTGCGATATGCAATAGTACCAATTTGCGAAAGCCAAATAAACGTAAATACTGTATGTTATTGCCATTCAAGAAAATCACTTTTATACGATTTTTTACTTCAGGCTTGGCATCAAAGGCTTTAAATAAAGGGGTCAGATCAGCATCAGTTAATTTTTTATTAGCCAGATTTAAGCTAGTTAAGTGTGGATCATCCCGTTTAATTCTATTAATATAATCGTCAACACTTGGCATATACTACTCCCATTATACCTTGGACATTTGATTTTAAATGTTAATACTAAGATTTAGAACCTTTTTTTGAAATTAAGTAGGATAATACTTTAAGTGAACGCTCTGGATTAGTAGCAACCGAGTTAATACGATAGCTAGCTGTAGGAGTGTTTACAATGATAGTAGGCGTTTGCGTTATTCCATATGATAAAGAAATCTTCTGCGCAAATTCTGCTTGCTGCTCTACATTTTGAGAATCATAGATTTTTTCAAAGGTATCAGCTTTATAGCCATTTTTCTCAAAAAATTCCTCCATTTCAGGCTCTTCCCACAAATGCATTTTATCTTTATGAATCGCGTTAAAGACCTTTGCATTTAAACTTAGACTAGGATCCATAGTCTTCATGGTGTAATACATTTTTGCTAGCGGCTCCCATTCATCATCAAATGCGATTGGGAAACGATATATTATCGCTTTACCTTTGCCAAGGTTACGTAGCCATTTTTCAAAATATGGATCAAATGTAGCACAGGCATGACAACCATAGCTAAAGAAAATTAAGACTTGGGTTTTCCCAGGATTTATCTGTAATAGATGTGTTACGTCAGATTTATTACGTATCGCACTGTCAACTCTGGTGTAATCTTTACCTTCTTCATATGTTGCTGTATTTTGTTTAGCGGTTGCACAGCAAGCAAAACTAACCATAAGGGCCATAATTAAGATATTTATTTTATTAAATAACTTGAATTTAGAAGGCATGTTCATTCCCTGAAGTTAATATATCTATCAATTCTAGAACTAAAAAAGTAGTTAAGCAAAAAACTTTAAAAGTTCTACGGTTTCAGTCCATTTTCTGGGCTTCTATGTGACATACTAAGGCTAGTTTGAACAACTAGATTGTTGTTCGCAGCATGGTTCAACTCCTTCGAAGCAAATGGAGTTAATCGACTATGTCCTCTTTTATCACGCCTTCTTTCTAATACAGCAAAGCAACCAAAATTACAACAGCATATAGAGCTACAAGTTACAAAAATGGTGAAGAATGCAGCTAATGCAACATAAAAGTTTGCTAGATCCTGGTTAAGTTTATGCAAGCTCCCGCCAGAGTCGGCTAAAAACGGCGGCAGGGTCACCGAAGGGGTCAAGGTGTAACCGCCAGGTGGGTACGTGTATGGAGGATAAGTGTAACCAGGCGCATTAACACTTGGCGCATAACTATGCACATAAGGAGAATAAGCAGGTGGTGCGGTGTACATCTATAACTCCATTTATCGATGGCATATTTTTAAAGTTAATTCAGATTTAAGCCAAGGTCAAATTTTAAAAGCTTGACTTAATTAGGAGTTATGTAATTATAGAATTCTGAATTGTGAAAGGAGCTCACCATGCCCAAATTACCCCCTACAACCGCTAGCGATATGGCTGACGCAGAGTACGATAGATGTGATGACGCAGCAGATGCAGCAACTGAAATCGAACGGCGTACTGAAGTAACTGTCGATTCAGACCCTAATCCACTAGCTGATGAAGCGGTGTTTACTACGGCTGTTTTGGCTGAAGAAGCAGCACTTGAAGCTGAAGCGCTAGCATTGAACATTGGGTGTACTGCCTCTGTTTCAGAAACAGCTTCCAGTATGTTAGCAAATTTCACAGAATATACAGCACAGCTGGCCGAACAAGCTTCTGAACAAGCAGAACAGGCCAAAAAATATGTAAGAAGCAATTTGCTACTAGCGTATGCTGCAGTAGCCGATCTGGCTTCCGAGACTCTTCGCCATTTAAGTGAAAATGCCGAAAAAACCGAGGAAAATGCGATGCAAACTGCAGATGCGGCAGCAACAGCAGCTGCTGAATTTGCTCAAATTGCGAGAAAAGCAAAACCATAGAGTGAGTTTAATTCTATGGTTCTTGAATATTGTTAAACAACAGGCAGGGTAACACCAACCTGGCCTTGATATTTACCACTACGATCTAAATACGATACCTCGCACTCCTCATCAGCTTCAAAGAATAGCATTTGTGCTACACCTTCATTGGCATAAATTTTAGCTGGTAATGGCGTGGTATTCGAAAATTCTAGGGTAACATGCCCCTGCCATTCTGGTTCAAGTGGGGTTACATTAACAATAATGCCACAGCGAGCATATGTGGACTTGCCTAAACATATCGTTAAAACATTACGTGGAATTTTAAAGTATTCAACTGTGCGTGCTAAGGCAAATGAATTTGGTGGAATAATACAAACATCAGATACTACATCTACAAAACTGTTTGGATCGAAATTTTTTGGATCAACTACCGATGAATTAATGTTAGTGAATATTTTAAACTCATTGGAGCAACGCACATCATAGCCGTAACTTGAAACTCCGTATGAAATGACGCCCCTATCAGCATCTGTTTTTACTTGACGCTTAACAAAAGGTTGGATCATGCCATTTTGTTCCGCCATTCTTGTGATCCAACGATCTGATTTAATTGCCATTTTAATATTCTCCTTCTGTAGCATTTTCAACGAGAGCAATAGCACGTCGTTCGCCAAATGCAAAATGTTTAACACAAAACCATAAAATTAATAAACTTGGAATACAACTTAAACATACTAAACCATAAAATACCGACCAGCCCATCCGATCTGCCAACCAACCGGCGATTGCTGAAAAAATTACGCGTACAAAAGACGCAAACGAAGATAAAATTGCGTAATGAAACGCAGTGCTTTGCAATGAACATAATTGCGACATATATGCTATCAACGCCACTTGTGCCATGCCACATGCAAAATTCTCCACCCCCATTACAATAAATAAGGTTAGAATGTTATTGCCTGATTGCGCTTGTATTATAAATAAACTTGCTGCAATACCTTGCAAAACAACACAAGTTACTAAATTTTGCCGCAAACTTTGTTTAAGCAATAAAAATCCGCCCGCAATACCACCAAAAATCATGGCACTAATACCAAAGGTTTTAGCAACATATGCAATTTCGAGTTTATTGAAACCAATTTCAACTAAAAAAGGCATGTTCATGGCATTCAAAATGGTATCTGATACTTTGTAAGATAAGATGAACGGAATTATAATTTGCCAATCGCGACCACGTATGAAAGTACGCACCGTGCGCCAAATAGTTAATTCTTTTGGTGGACGATTTATTGCAGGTTCACGGCTTAATAAAGTCGTAATTATACCTATCAATATGCACAATGCTGTGCAAGTATAAGCAATTCTCCAACTACCGGTAACTGCTGCAACTGTCATGGTGCCAGCCCCAGAGCATAACATACCAAAGCGATAGCCTAACACGGAGGCACTTGCGCCAGCCCCAACCTTAGCGCGAGGAATAATTTCGATCCGATAAGCTTCTGATGCTATATCTTGGATTGCCGAGCTAAAGCCAACAAATAACGCCAAACACACCGTCAAAATTAAATTATTGGCAGGATCAGAATTCCCTAAAGCAATTAGTCCAATTCCTAAGCAAAGCTGTGCCAATAAAATCCAACTCCGCCTTAAGCCAAAATGCTTATATAAGATCGGAATTTTATACTTATCTACTAATGGACCCCATAAGAACTTCAAAGCATATGGCACTGAAACCCATGCAAAGAGACCAATAAAAGTTTTACTGATCTCTAATTCTGCTAGCCAAACACTTAAAGTTGAAAGAATTAAAAGGAATGGTAAACCACTCGCAAATCATAAAAAGAAAATGCTAATTACCCCTACTTCCCATGTACGTGGATCAAGTCGCTTTAACATCCAACCTCTTCTAGTACTATTTTGTTTGGAACACTTAGGTCCCGCGGGGTTTTAGCTAACTCTTGCATTACATTCCTTGCAATATCTGAATAAATCTTACTTGCCATAGCTTCAGGCTGCGCAATTAATAACGGTGTACCGCTGTCCCCTAGTTCACAAATAGTTCGATCTAATGGCAAAGATCCTAATAACGGTACCTTAAATTCTTCAGCCAAACGCGCCCCGCCTGCAATACCAAAAATGTGTTCGGTATGCGCACAGTTACTACAGACATGCATACCCATATTTTCAACTATGCCTAAAATCGGAACCTTGACTCGAGTAAACATGGCAATGGCTTTTTTTACATCCAGTAGAGCCACATCCTGCGGGGTACTAACAATAACCGCACCACATACTGGGATCTTCTGTGCCATAGTTAACTGCACATCACCCGTACCAGGCGGTAAATCTACAATTAGGAAATCCAATGCATACCAAGAAGAGCTGCTCAACATTTGCTGCAGGGCACCACTCACCATGGGACCACGCCATACTGCAGGGGTATCAGCATTAATTAAATACCCTATAGACATAGTTTGCAAACCATGTGCCATAATTGGCTGCATGGTCTTATCGGAATTGATCTCTGGTTTTTGCGTAACCCCCAACATATGCGGTTGGCTTGGCCCATAAATATCCGCATCCAACAGCCCTACTCTAGCCCCCAGTTTGGTCAGACCTAAGGCTAAATTCAAAGCAACGGTGGATTTGCCAACACCTCCTTTACCAGAGGCAACGGCAATAATATTTTTAATTTCTGGCAGCGATTTAACGCCATTTTGCGGCAAATGGCGGCGAACTTGCGGGTATCTACCAAAATCTGTTGAAACTGACATTTACTAACTCTATGTTTCTAACTTAAATATGCCGCTAGTTTATCACAAATTCGTCTAAACCGATTCTTTTTCAGACTTAGAGCGCAAGGCGTCTAAGAGAGCGGTTCCAAACATCGAAGGTTCTGCCTGAGCTTTTGGCTTCTTTGCCGGCTGCTGGGTAGTAGTTTTTGCCCCAGTTTTAGCAAATGCGGATCCTGGCTGCTTCACAGCACTATTGCTGCCGCCCTTCGCTGGCTTTGGATTAGTTGCTACCTCCAAGCGCATCGTCAAATTGATGCGTTTGCGATCTAAATCTACATCTACGACTTTAACTTTGACTATTTCCCCAGTTTTAACGATATCGCGTGGATCTTTTACAAATTGGTTGGCTAATTCAGAGATGTGCACTAAACCATCTTGATGCACCCCAATATCTACAAAAGCACCAAAATTGGCAACATTGGTTACCACCCCTTCGAGTATCATCCCGGGCTTAAGATCGTTAATTGTTGTAACGTTAGCTTGAAATTGTGCCATCTTAAATTCAGGACGTGGATCCCTTCCGGGCTTTTCTAATTCCTTGATGATATCTTTTACAGTCGGTAAACCATAACGTTCATCTATAAATTGCTCCGCTTTTAATTTGTTTAATGTATCTTTATTACCAATTAAAGTATGAATGGTACATTGCGTAGCAGCAATAATCTTTTCTACTACTGGATAACTTTCTGGATGCACTGCAGAACAATCCAATGGATTATCGCCATTAACAATGCGTAAGAATCCTGCAGCTTGTTCGTACGCTTTTGGGCCCAAGCGCGATACTTCTAAGAGCTGGGTACGATTCTTAAAAGAGCCATGTTGGTTTCTAAAACTAACAATATTCTCAGCAATTTGTTGGTTTAAACCGGCAACGCGTGCTAATAAAGCACCAGATGCAGTATTAACATCAACACCTACATTATTCACACAGTCTTCTACTACTGCTTCTAGACTGCGTCCTAACTGTGCCTGATTAACATCATGTTGATACTGCCCGACACCAATCGACTTTGGTTCAATTTTAACCAATTCTGCTAGTGGATCTTGTAAGCGCCGTGCAATAGAAACTGCACCGCGATATGAAACATCTAAGTCAGGAAATTCTTGGGCCGCTAATGCTGAGGCAGAATAAACTGAAGCACCTGCTTCAGAGACAACAATTTTGGTGAGATTTAATTCTGGATGTTTCTTGATTAATTCAGCAACAAGCTGATCTGTCTCACGCGAAGCGGTACCATTACCAATGCTCACCAATTGTACCTTATGTAACGCACATAGTTGCGCCAAAGTTTGAATACTTTGATCCCATTGTTGTTGCGGCACATGTGGGAAGATAACGCCATGCTGCAATAATTTACCAGTACCATCAACTACAGTAACTTTAACACCAGTTCTAAAACCTGGATCTAATCCTAAAGTTGTTTTCATACCAGCTGGTGCAGCCATAAGTAAATCACGTAGATTTGCCGCAAAAACTGCGATGGCTTGTTGCTCAGCATTTTCACGCATACGTGTGATTAAATCTACTTCTAATTGGATCTTTAATTTTACTTGCCAGGTCCAATGTACCACATCTAATAACCATTTATCTGCGGCACGATTTTGTTGGCCAATATTGAAATATGTTGCAATATCTGTTTCAAATGGGTATTCCGCAGTAACATTGATTTGCAAAACTTCAGCATTTCTACCGCGTAACACTGCTAGCGCGCGATGCGACGGTACATTTTGGATCTTCTCCACATAACTGAAATAATCTGCAAATTTTTGCCCTTCCTTCTCTTTACCCTCTTTAACCTGGCTCGAGAGCATCCCATGCTCCCAATAATGTTCGCGCAAAGCACCTACTAGGTTCGCATCATCGGCAAAACGCTCCATCAAAATATAGCGCGCCCCTTCTAATGCGGATTTAATATCTGGTACACCTTTCTCTACATTTATAAATGCTTGGGCAACTGTTTCAGGATCTAAATTAGGATCATTAAACAATTGATCGGCCAATTCTAACAATCCTGCTTCAATCGCAATTTGACCGCGGGTACGACGTTTTGGTTTGTAGGGTTTGTATAGATCTTCTAAACGAGCTTTATTATCCGCAGCTTTAATTTCTTGCTCTAGCTCTGGGGTTAATTTACCTTGGGATTCAATTTCTTTTATTATAGCAACTCGGCGCTCTTCTAATTCACGCAGGTAAACCAAGCGTTCTTCTAAGAAACGCAATTGAGTATCATCTAACCCTTGCGTGGCTTCTTTTCGATATCGCGCAATAAATGGTACTGTGGCACCTTCATCTAACAATTTAATTGCTGCTTCAACTTGGGGTATCGCAACTTTTAATTCTGTTGCAATAATCGACGCGATCATCATACAAGCAAGATTCCTTTAAAAAAATAATCACGAAGTATAACATAGGCGCATTAATAATTTCTAGCAGCAATTTAGCAAGTAAAATTTCTAAAAACTTTTATGAAAGTAATCACAGTATTTATTTATAGGGCATTGTTCACATAATGGCTTACGCGCCTTACAAATATAACGCCCATGCAAAATTAACCAATGCCCAGCATAGCGCAAATACTTGCTGGGAATTATTGTTAATAATTGCTCTTCGGTTTGTAAGGGAGTTTTAGCATGTGCAAGTCCAATGCGATTTGCCACCCGAAATACATGCGTATCTACTGGTATTGTGGCTTCTCCAAATGCAGCATTTAATACCACATTCGCAGTTTTCCTACCGACCCCAGGCAATGATATTAAATCTTCAAGCGTATTTGGTACCTTAGAATGAAAAACTTCTACTAAGCGTTTACTAGCTTTAATGATATTACTAGCCTTGCTGTTAAATAATCCAATTGAGCTAATATGTTTTTTTAAAGCGGTTTCACCAAGCTCCAACATCTTTTCTGGAGTGCTTGCAATTTTAAATAATGTGGGAGTAACTTTATTTACGCTAACATCTGTTGCTTGTGCTGATAAAATTACTGCAACTAGCAATTCGAAATTATTATTATAATGTAATTCAGTGTGTGGTTCTGGGTTTTGTTTTGCGAATATCGCAAAAATCTTATTAACCGCGATCGGGGTCATTTTTTTGCTGCTTCCTTTTTAAAATCTCTTGCAAGTCCTTTTTTATTTGTGCTTTACGTGTAGCGCGATCTACAAAAACTGGGATCTGACGTTGCGCTTCTTGTTGTAAGCGTAACTGTCGTGCTTTATGGCGCGTTTTAGCACGTTGCGCCCGCAAGTTTTTTTGTACTTCTGTACCTGGTGGTAACATGCTTTGTAAATCTACCATTTCAATGCAATCTACCGGGCAAGGTGCAACACATAATCCACAACCAATGCATTCATCTAGTAACACTGTATGCATAAATTTATGCGCACCAAGTATTGCATCCACTGGACAAGCTGGAATACATCTACTGCAACCAATGCATTCAGCTTCGCGTATGATTGCAGTACGCATTATTTTACCCGCATGCCAGGCTCAGCACCTTGATCTGGGTGTAAGATCCATAAGTCAGCACCACCTGGACCTGCTGCCAACACCATACCTTCAGAGATCCCAAAGCGCATCTTACGTGGCTCTAAATTGGCTACCATTACTGTAAGCTTGCCGATCAGGTCTTCAGGATTATAGGCGGCTTTTATGCCTGCAAATACTTGCCGAGTTTCGCCACCTATATCCAAGGTCAGTTTCAATAACTTTTCTGCTTCTGGCACCGCTTCAGCATTGGCAATTTTAGCAATACGTAAATCGATTTTTGCAAAATCATCTATTGAAATGTTCGGCCGCAATGGATCGGCACTTAATTGGGTTACCGGTAATTCCGGGGTTGTAATACCATTTTCTTGGTCATTCATATAACACACCGTAATTGCTAATCTTGATAAGGCAGCTGCGAAGTATAGCAATTAACCAATAAGAAACACAAAAGAATTTATGCTTAGTGTATTCGCACCTTATCGTATTACTACATAACATAGCATGCAGATGCTGAATCCCGCCTTGCCTGTCGGGTGAGTTTTTCTCTATGCTGCTGCCAATGAGCCCGCTGCTTATCTACTGCGCGCTTCTCAGCAGCTTGGCGATCAAACCTATCAGCCAGCCATAGCATGGTTTCTTTGCGTTGTTCTTGCGGCATGGCAGCTAGTTTTTGCTCAGCCTCCGCCACACGATCTGTCTCTCTTGGATAGTGTACTTCTCGGGGTTTACCCAAGCGTCGCTCTTGCTCTAAACGAGCACTTTCTTCAGCAGCGGCACGTTCATCGTCTTTAGGCATAGGGATAGGCATGGTGTAATCCTTATCTATTGCTAACAATAAATTATTTAAACCAAGCTATCATGAAAACGCCTACTCAGCAATAAACAGCAAATTTTAAACAGGAAATTCAGTTAACCACAGTTTTTGTAGTACCCTATTAAAAAACGGCAGGCCCTCATCTTCTTGCTGATCCGCATGGTTCTTTTCTAAAGTATCTCTAGCATAACCATAGTCAAACCAAGGAACACTAGCTGTATATGCTTGTGCAATATCCATCATTCTGCAGTAAGCAAGAAAATATGAGTCTCTAGTAACCGATCTTAAAGCATTCATGTAACTTTCACGGTATACATTTGGAATAATTATTTTGTAATCTTGGTTTTTAACCAATTCAGAATTTAACATTATCCTAGAAATTCGGCCATTACCGTCATTGAATGGATGAATTTCACTTACCACAAAATGTATAAACAATGCTCTGTGCATACCCTCATTTAATGCAGCATAAATATCAAAGGCTTGCATCAGGGTGCCAACTACATCCTTATTTTTAACGAAATATGTATTACCAGCTTTGTTATCTTTGGCTTTGAATTGTCCCGGGCCGACTTCAGGCCTTTGTCCCATCAAAATGGAATGCCGGTATTGCAATAATTCAATCAATTCTTTTGCAGAATTTGGTGTTTTGCTTATTTCAAAGAAATCGTTAGATATCATAAAATTAGATAGCACATCATGACTATCTTGATGTCTGTTGTTGATAATTTTTCCAGAAAATACGATTTCTTCTGCCTCATCAATAATAAATTTGGTTCCTTCAATATAATTAGAGAAGTATGCTTCAAAGAAAGATAAGTTCTTGAAAGATGTTCTATCATAATTATACTTTCGTGCTACAAAATCACATCGTTGTAAGTAAGTGCTTAAATCCGCAAATAACTTAATTCTATTTGTATCAAACGGCTCTTTCCTTAATATCGCTTTAGCATAACCAGAAGTTAACGAATTATTGTCAGTATGCGTAGATAACAACGCGCTTATAATTGAATTTAAAATACTAAACTCTTTTTTTAAATCAAGCTTTTCAGAAATTTCTCTTGCCTTGTCTCGCAAGTCATTTAATGCCACCTCACCCCGATTATGTAAAATTCTAGCCAATTGAATTTCAATTTCTTCTCTACTGACAGTTTTAATTCCTCGCAAGCTTCTAGTGGCAGACAAGTTTTCCAAGAATGTTCTTGGTTGATCTGTACGAAGCAAGTCTGGGTGGATCCTTTCTACAAAATTAGAATTATCACCCTCATAAATCTTGAGAATAAGACCAGGAAGTTGGATTGATCTACCATACCCACCCACCATAAAAACAACTGAATTATTATCTTTATATGGATACGGCCGACAATCCAAGGCAGTTCTACAACAGAGAATCCCGTCAGGCACAATGTATGCGGCCACTTTCATCCAATTTGTACGAATAATTTCTGAATCTGGGATATCTAAGTCAGGGGTGTATATACCACGATAAATCCTTTTCAGTTTGCCTGATTTAACTGCCGCAGAGAGACTATTAGCACTTTTTTTGTTAACCGAAAAATAAATATTACCCATGTCTGTGGCAACCTAAATCCATACTCATTTAGGGATTATAGCATCTTAAATTGGTTAAAACCAGGATTTAAACATACTAATTATACTAAAACAGGATATAAATACTATAAAACACCATTTTTAAGGATTTAAGCAACTTAATTATATCAAATAAAGGATATAATTAACCTAATAATAATCCGCGAGATTTAAGTAGATCTATCTGCTGTTGATATGTAAAATGAGGCTTTTGAAAGCTTGACATAGGCACTTCTTGTACTGCAGAAAAAAGAAAACCCACCCGTACATTTTTCAATGAAGAGGGGCAGGCCATATACTAATAATATTAAATATACCGTAGTATTTTGTCAATTCAACATGCGCAGCAACATGCAACAGATATGCAATTTGCATGATTAAGATTTTGATTAGAAAATTTCGAAGAGTAGATATAGGTCAAATATTTAGATGGGGCATTTGCCCAGCATAAGTTATCTAGTTGCCTTCTATTGGGCATTGCAGGTTTGAATTGGGCTGCCAAAATTGAATTGTAGTCTAAATTTGTCGAGGCCTGCCTTGATTGTGGCTTCAACGCCATAACAATTTCGGTTATTATGTTAAGTCATTAAATTTATTAATATATCCAGCTGTGAGATTGCCGTGGAAAAGAATTTTGATCCAAAAACCGTAGAAGCGAAATGGTGCCAAGTTTGGGAACAAGGTGGTTATTACGCCCCAAACCAAAATGCACCTAAAAAGCCATATTGCATTATGATCCCTCCCCCAAATGTAACTGGCAGCTTACATATGGGGCACGCCTTCCAAGATACAATTATGGATGCATTGATCCGCTATCATCGTATGGCTGGCAATAAGACCCTATGGCAAGTAGGTACTGATCATGCTGGTATTGCAACGCAGATGGTAGTAGAGCGTCAGCTTAAAGAAAAAAATTTATCGAGGCATGATTTAGGCCGCGATAAATTTGTTGAGGCGGTTTGGGAATGGAAACATGAATCCGGCAATACCATTTCGCAACAATTGTGCCGCCTTGGAGCATCAGTTGATTGGTCGCGCGAACGTTTCACTATGGATGAAACCTTATCTAAAGCCGTACAAAAGGTATTCATAGATTTATATAAAGAAGGTTTAATTTATCGCGGTCAACGTTTGGTAAATTGGGATCCAGTGTTGCACACTGCTATTTCAGATCTGGAAGTAATGTCAGAAGAAGAAAAAGGTCATTTATGGCATATTCGTTATCCAGTTGCTGATACCAATGATGTAATAATTGTAGCAACTACGCGTCCAGAAACAATGCTGGGCGATGCAGCGATAGCGGTAAATCCTGAAGATCCGCGCTATAAACATTTAATTGGTAAAAAAGTTAAGTTACCTTTAACAGATCGCTCTATTCCGATCATCGCAGATGAGTATGCTGATCCCGAATTTGGCACAGGTTGCGTTAAAATAACACCAGCGCACGACTTTAACGATTACATCGTTGGCGAGCGCCATCAATTACCAAAAATCAATGTACTTACTAGCGATGCTAAAATAAACGACAATGCCCCTGAAAAGTATCGAGGTTTAGATCGTTTTGTAGCTAGGGATAAAATTGTAGCAGATTTAGAAACCGCTGGATTTTTAGAAAAGGTTGAACCACATGTTCTAAAAGTACCACGTGGCGATCGCAGTAATGCGGTAATTGAACCATACCTGACCGATCAATGGTATGTAAAAGTAGAATCTTTAGCAAAACCAGCAATTAAAGCTGTAGAGGATGGCTCGATCAAATTTATTCCAGAAAATTGGAGTAAAACTTATTTTGAATGGATGCACAATATACAAGATTGGTGCATTAGCCGACAACTATGGTGGGGACATCGCATCCCAGCCTGGTACGATATGGACGGTAACATCTATGTTGCTGCAGATGAAGCAACTGTACGTAAAGAATACAATCTTGCTACATCTGTAATATTAAAACAAGATGAAGATGTACTAGACACATGGTTTTCATCAGCGCTATGGCCATTCTCTACCTTAGGCTGGCCAGAGCACACCGCAGATTTTAAAGAATTTTATCCGACCAATGTTTTAGTAACCGGCTTTGATATAATTTTCTTCTGGGTCGCCCGAATGATAATGTTCGGATTAAAATTCACCGGCGAAATACCGTTCAAAGAAATATATATCCATGGCCTTATTCAAGATCAGAATGGTCAAAAAATGTCCAAGTCCAAAGGCAATATTATTGATCCGCTAGATCTAATCGATGGCATTACCTTAGACAAACTAGTCGAAAAGCGCACCCGTGGTTTAATGCAACCACAAATGGCAAAGAAAATCGAGCAAGATACGCGTAAACAATTTCCAGAGGGCATACCGCCATATGGCACCGATGCGCTACGTTTTACATTTTGTTCGCTAGCAACTACTGGACGTCATTTACGTTTTGATTTAGCCCGGCTGGAAGGTTATCGTAATTTTACCACCAAGTTATGGAATGCAGCACGTTACGTATTTATGCATATTGCCGACGCAGATGATACTGCGACCATATGCAATGTTACCGATCAATGGATTTTATCGCGCTGGCAACAAGTTAAGCAGGAATACACTAATCATTTTGTCGGTTATCGCTTTGATCTAGCAGCGCAAACAATTTACGATTTTATATGGAATGAATATTGCGATTGGTATTTAGAGTTAAGTAAACCATACCTAAATAATTCTAATACTGAAAATTCAGAAACACAAAGCGTACGTAAAACTTTAAAATTGGTTTTAAGCGAGGTTTTACAAGTATTGCATCCAGTAATGCCTTTCATCACTGAAGAAATTTGGCAAATTTTACAACAAACTTGTAAAGTAACCCAGCCGAGCTTATTAATTAATCATGCCTACCCAACCGTAGCTACTGAGCTAATTAATAACAAAGCTGAAGAAATTGTGGGGATTGTACAAAATATCATTTTAGCAGTGCGCAATATTCGTGGCGAAATGAATATATCTCCAAACAAATCATTAGACATTATTGTTGGCAATGCAGATGCAACGCAACAACAAATTATTAACGATAATGCAAAGCTACTACAAGCCTTGGCAAAGCTAGGCACCCTCACTTGGTTACCCGAAGGATCTAAACCACCCGCTGCTGCAACAGCATTAGCTGCTAACATGCAAATCTTCATTCCAATGCAAGGTTTAATCGATAAAGTTGCTGAAGTTTCCAGACTTAACAAAGAAATTGAAAAAATTTCTAAGGACGCGGATAAGCTTAGCGAAAAGCTTGCAAATTCCAGTTATGTGGATAAAGCCCCAGCAGAGGTGGTTGCTAAGGATAAAGAGCGGCTTAGCGAATTGCAGCAAGCACTAGTCCGGCTTAAAGGGAGCTTGGCTGCGGTAGAGCAATTATAGGCCGTGTTTTAGGCAAGCTACTGAACTGTCTGACCTTCAATGAAATAATAGTGCTAAGAGGCATAATGTATAGTATTACATACTTTAAGGCACATAATGTAATAGATAATTTACGTTATTTTTAATGGAAATGTCTAGGTTATGTGCTATAATGTATATTATCACGAACACTACATCAATTAATGTTCAATTTAATTTACAATAAAAAATGGTAAAGCTGCTATGCGCACAATCCCCCAATTACCAATTGCTGTGAAGCGGGCCCTAGTTAAACTAGGCAAAGATATCCGTGATGCACGCTTAAGACGTCGCATCACCATGCAGTTAATGGCGGAAAGAGCTTTTATTAGTAGGGTTACCTTGAATAAAGTTGAAAAAGGTGATCCTGCAGTTTCATTGGGTATCTATGCTACTGTACTGTTTGTGCTGGGGCTAACACCAAGATTATATGATCTAGCTGATGCTAATTACGATAATACTGGTCGCATGTTAGAAGAAGAAAATTTACCAAAAAGGATCCGCTATTCCAAAAAAGAAAGCGAGAAATAAATGAGTAATCAAGCAGTGCAAGTTTATGTTGATTTAAATGGCAGGTCTATACATGTTGGGCAGCTATGGTCACGTATACGTAAGGGTAAAGAAAGTGCTTCATTTGAATACTCTGAATCTTGGTTAAATAATCCACAACGTTTTGCATTTGATCCTAATTTACGGCTAGGCTCAGGATTATTTCATACACAAAATAATACTCTATTTGGTGCAATTGGCGATTCAGCTCCAGATCGTTGGGGGAGGATGTTGATTAAGCGCCAAGAAATTCATAATGCTCGCCAAGCAGGTATTTCTCCCAAAACTTTAAACGAAATAGATTATTTGCTAGCTGTGAATGACATAGCAAGACAAGGTGCATTACGATTTTGCAGAAATGACGGTATTTTTCTTGCAAAATCCGGCAAAAGCGTTATTCCACTTCTTGTTAATATTCAAAAACTATTAGCAGCAAGCGAACGCGTTTTAAAGGATGAGGAAACCGATGCTGACCTAAAAATCTTATTTGCACCAGGTACGTCATTGGGTGGAGCAAGACCAAAAGCTACAGTCACCGATAAAAAAGGAAACTTATTAATTGCAAAATTTCCACGCTTTGATGATACGTATGATTGCGTACTATGGGAATCAGTAGCATTGCAGCTTGCCAAAATGGCAAAAATTAATACCCCACCAAATAGAATTGAAAAAATATCTAAACATTATGTATTGTTGATAGATAGGTTTGATCGCGATCTAAATATGCGGATCCCCTTCATTTCGGCTATGAGTATGCTGGGAGCCCAAGACAATGAAGAACACAGTTATTTAGAATTAGTTGATATTATTAAACAACATGGTTCACAACCACGCCAAGATCTGCATGAATTATGGCGACGCATTGTTTTTTCAATTTTCATTGCAAATGTGGATGATCATCTCCGCAATCATGGTTTTCTATATGATTCAGTACGAGGTTGGAAACTTTCACCTATATATGATATTAATCCAACACCAAAAGATATAAAAGATCGCTATTTAACAACCAATATAACTTTAGACGATAATACTGCTTCATTAGATGTTGCCATGCAAGTAATTGCTGATTTTGCTTTGACTATTACTGAGGCTAAACAAATAATTGCAGACGTTGCTGCAGCAGTTGGAGAATGGCGCAAAGTAGCTAGTGCTACTGGGATCAAAAAAAATGAAATAGAACGAATGTCTTCAGCCTTTGCATTATAAAATGTACAACTACAATTAAGCTTATATTAATTTAAATTACATTTGAGCTTTAATCATAAATTTTTAAAATAACTGAGTGCACGTTGTCGCGATGCGCTCAGATCTACTATCCGCTCCGGATAACCCAACATTTGTAATTCCATAGCTGTTAGATAGCAGCTAGGATCATGCAGCGCTTTTAATGAAACATCTTCTAGTTCTGGGCAGTATTGTTTGATAAACTTACCATTTGGATCAAATTTTTCACTTTGGGTTATAGGGTTGAAAATCCTGAAATACGGTGCTGCATCAGTGCCTGTAGAAGCCGACCATTGCCAACCACCATTGTTTGCAGCCAGATCTAAATCTACCAAATGCTCACTAAAAAATTTTTCACCGTGTCGCCAATCGATTAATAAATTTTTGGTCAAAAACATTGCTACTATCATGCGCAACCGATTATGCATCCAACCAGTTTGGACTAATTGCCGCATCGCAGCATCAATAATTGGAATACCGGTGTTGCCGGTTTGCCACAATTCTAAACTCTTACCAGGCTTATCCCATTTTAATTTGTCATATTTGCGATTAAAGTTATAACCTTTACATAAATCTGGAAAATGCCACATAATATGTTTATAAAAATCGCGCCAGATTAACTCGCTGATCCAGCAAACAATGTTTGGATTACCCACTGCAAACTCATTACGATTACAACTTAATGCTGCTGTAAAACATTGTTGCACCGAAATCCTACCAACTGCCAAATATGGCGATAAAGTACTAGTACCTTGGAATGCCGGATAATCGCGCGCTTCTTGATACTGATCAATTTTATTAGCACAAAATTCTTCCAAACGTTTGCTGACACTATTACGATCACACGGCCATAATTTTAAAATTGGATTTTGTAAATATTTTTGTAGTTTTGGATCAATGCTAAACGCCGCAACTTTAGTATTCTGGGCTCGCGGGATACTTATTAATTTTACTGGATGCCGATATAGATATTCATAACAAGCTTTTTTAAACGGTGTATAAACTGTATATGGAGTATTTTGCTTGGTTAAGATTAAGCTTGGCGCAATTAAACATTGGCTATCGAAACAAACGACTTTAACTGCTGTTTTATCGAAGGCTCTAATAACTTTGGTATCGCGGTTCTGCTCGTTCAATTCATATTCTTTATTAAAATATAAACCACATACATTTTGTTGTTGTAAATATTGACAGAGATCTGAAACACAATCATTAAAGGTATTACCATAGCGTATCTCGAGCGGCACATTTAATGTTGCCAAATCCTTCTGCAGTTCTACGACACACTGTAGTACAAAACCAATTTTATTGGCTCCCCAAGCATGCTCTTGCCACTGTTGTAATGTGACATAAAATATTGCCCGCACCTCTGTCTTTGCTGTTCCAGTCAAAGCACTGTGCAAGGCCGGGTTGTCTTGAACTCTTAAATCAGAGCGAAACCATACATAGTTAAACATTTTTAATCACTATAAGAGCAAACTCAAACAGCAATCAGTATACCTAAGTTCAGTTTATATTTATAGCTGTGTTGGGCACTAATATCCATGAGCCATTACCCACCTGCGCTGCAAGCAGGAACGCGAGGAACTCTAAAGCATGCTTTTTTCTAGCGCCAGATGATATATCTCGAGCTGCCTTGCAAGCTTCAGAAAACGCCACCAAAGCAGGACCATAATCATCACCTAGAACAGTTTTTAAAACTTTTGATTCAAAAAATCTCATATTAATTAACGTAGCTGCTGAACGTGTCAAAGTATTAGCTGAATCTTGTTTAGTTGTCTCTACACCCTTTGCTAACTGTTGATTTTCTTGCCCTGCTGATGTTATAGCCACACTCTTTGTTATAATTCCAGACATTTTTTCTACTTATAGCTCAAATAATGGCTTAAATTACCAAACAAATAGTTAAGTTTCTAGATATCTTAGGTTAAAATATATGACTTGGGACTGAAGTAAGCTTTGCCTATTTTGAATAAAAGTTTTCTTTACTAATAAAGAGGTTGCTATATTTCCTGAAAGACAGTAAATAAGTTGCGGCATACTCTTCGAGGGTTGGGATTGCTAATGAAGTATTATCTTTGGTAATTGCTGCAAGCTCGCTACTAATCTGCTCTAAGCGTAACAAGGTGTTGTCTAAAGATATTGCTAAACTAAAATTATTAATATGATTAAAAATTAAATTTACTTGTTTAGCTAATACAGGACGGAACTTCTCTAATACTATAACAAATGTTTCTAAATTTTCTGGAGCCACAACAATATCGTCTAACATATCAGTAAAGTTTATTCGATTTATTACCAATAATGACTTTTCTAATAAAGCAACAAATTTATTCACAGCATCTAAGTTTAATATGTTTAAATCTAGGAGTGTTATATTTTTGTTAGCAAAGTTTTGTAAAAGTTCTTGATCAATATATTTAAAAAATATTTTTAAATTAAGTTTAAAATAGCGCTCTCCCAATAACAATCGCTTATTCTCAATGGAATTTTCATCCATACTTTCACGCTCAAATTCATTTTGGATATATTTAGAGTGCCGATTTAAAATCTTTAACTTTTCGTATAATTCGGTATACTTAAAAAATCCAGATTCTAATTCTTGTTGCAATGCTCGAGCACGAAAATCTCCAATTTTGCGGTAGTGCTCTAATAGCGCCATATTCATGCGTTCCCAGAACTCAAAATCATAAGGAAACGAAAAAGTATTTTCCAGCAACATAGTATTTTGCGCTAATTTATGTGGTTCATAATTTTCAGATTTAAAAACATCTTGTAACTCTTGGATCCGAGTTTCAATGGTATTTAAAACATTTTTGTTCCAATCAATAACT
>JAGVLG010000076.1 GCA_020054325.1 Gammaproteobacteria bacterium | reverse complement strand
TCAATATTCCCAAAGTTCTGTCTCTAGTATTAAAGACATAACATCAAAATCAATTTTTATTAAAAACAATAAACAACAAACTTCGACGTCTCCTGATGTTATTGATGTTATTTTTGAAACTAAAAAAGAAATTTCACAACCTATTCCCACACAAGATTTAATTGCCCCAAAGACTTTGGGGCTTGATATCGTTACAGAGAAAAATCGACGTAACATCGAAAAATTAAAACCTGAGTTTGTGAAAAAAGCGGTTAACTTTGCCAAGAAGCTTAAGCGCGACAAGCTTTGTGCACAAAGCTTGATTGATATTGACGAGATAGAGCTTGCTAGGCAGTTCATTCATCATGCAGCTAATTTCAAAATGACAAAGTTAGCATGCAAAACAAGAGATGAGGAAATCGAAGCAGCCCTTAGTTTTGCTTGGCGTGCTGCTAAGTCTGGGCAATGGCGTTGTCCAGTTGCTTGGGGACAGGCAATTGATTTGCACTTAGAGCAGGAAAAATATCTCTATGAACATAGGGACGCGCCTGTTGTCAAAAAGTTTCAAGGGAAAGTGGCTCGATATTTGGATGCCTGATAAATCAGAGGTGCGCTAACACCCCTGATTTTGGGTAAAACATAAACATACGGAGATTGTTAAAATGAACACTTTAAAGTTTAGGATAGATAACCTTAAAAACCAAAACACGCTTACAACATTAGTTTCAACACTTACACTGTCTGTTTTAGTGTTCTCAACTTACTTAAGCGCATCATTTTGGAAACAGCTAGGTAATACTTCCACCGCCTGTCTAACTTTTGCTATGTTAGGTGTTTTTTTAGAGCTAGCTAAAATATGTGCAGGGCAAGCAGTGATCAGCTCTTACAGTCTCAATAATCGCACTTTAAAAATTATTGCTATTACTGTGCTATCAATATTTACAATTACATCTTTTGTTGCAGGCGTTGGCACCATTGCTCATGAACTTAAAATGGGCAAAGAAACCAATTTAAATAGTAACAAAGAGGTAATATCTATAAATAACTCAATTTCTATGCAAGAACAAGTAATTGCGAATTTATTACAATCACAGCATGCAGATACTATACATGGATATCGCTCAAGAGCGAATGCTACTTTGCCGCTAATAAAACAAGCACAAATTGATCTGGAAAATTTGCAAAACAAACTATCTAACACCAAGATCATGCATAACACAGTCTCAAATGTGGTAATTATATTTAATTCGTTGATCTCGTTGGGGCAAGATCAATGGGAAATAGTGTTAATCGTGATCTTGGGCGCTCTTGCTGAAATTTCAAGCTTGTTTTTATTGTATCTTAACTCGGCGTTAAAAAACACAGGATTAAGTAAAAAGAACACAAGTGATGAAAATGCTATATTTATGCCGGTAATTGAAGATCTACAGGTTGTTAGATCTAAAGGATCAAGCAAAGAATTACCGATCAGTGTAAGTGAGTATAAAATAATCACGAGCAAATTAATTCAAGGTAAGCTTTCTCCAACACAGCGCGAGCTTAAAAAAGAAGTTCGATTGGGCAATGAAAAAATTGCTAAAATATTCGCCAGATGGGTAAGTGATGGAGTTTTGATAAAAACAGGAAGATCATATAAAGTGGCAGCATAAGATTTATATTCATGTCTTTGGGGGTAATATTCATGAAAAATACCAGCATTAGAGTTGATAAATTAATTATATCGATGATTTTAGCAGCATTTTGCCTTAATGCTCTTGCTGCAATAACGGATAAAAGGACCGTTTTAATTACTGGCGGGACTAAAGGTATCGGAAAGGAAATCTCTCAAATATTTGATGACAGAAATTGGGATGTATGGGTCACTAGTAGATATATAGAAGACAAGCAGTTTGGCAAAAACATTAAATTTGTGCAAGTTGATTTGACAGATGACGCTAGTGTAACAGCGGCGATTAACAAGATATATAAAAATAGTGGGCGTTTGGATGTTGTGGTAAATAATGCGGGCTATGGGCTGCTGGGGGCTGGAGAATCTGCAACTATCGAACAAATTAAAAATCAATTTGATGTCAATTTCTATGGTGCGATTCGCGTTATACAGGCAGTATTGCCGATTATGCGGCAGCAAAGGAGTGGACATATTATTAACGTAAGTAGCACATCTGGTGTGAGAGCGGTGCCAGGATTAGGGTTTTATGCTGCATCTAAAATGGCGTTAGAAGGCTTTTCAGAGGCGCTATCTGCTGAACTATCTCCTTGGAATATAAAGGTTTCCATTATACAACCAGCTACTGTAAATAACACCTGGGTAAATAATTGTGTAATTGGCGAAAAGCAAATTGCTGACAAATATAAGAACTTGAGTGTTAATCTTAGAAAAACATTACTAGAAAGAACTAAGGCTGGGCAAGAACAATCAGAAATAGGGAATATTGTTGTTTCTGTAGCTGAAAATCCGAATCCAAATTTTAGATACCAAACCAGCGTTCAAGCCTCAGATATTGCGCAAGATGTTTATCTTGAGCCATCTGGTAACGCTATGAATGGTAAAATGATTTCTTTTGCTAAAACTTTGTATGGTGACTAGTGATTCTTTTACTAACTTAAATTTGTGTTATCACTAGTCTCTAAGTGCTGCTTTCAGATAGAATTGCTTTTGTAGTGAGTGCTAATGGAATATTAAATTGGGGTTATTATGCAGTACAGGGAAAAGATTGAACAGTTAAAGTCATCTAGCATTCTTTTGCCAGCTTTGGATCTTAGGGCAAGAGAGACGTCTTTTAGAGAGTACCCGGTAATTAAACGCGCTTACTCGGAGATTTTGGGTAGCCATTATATAGATCATTTTTCTATCAACATGGTTTTAGCCAATGGTAAAATGTTGGTTTTTTCAGTTTGCCCGGAGATAGCTTACACATTGTATTCCTCGCAAAGAGGTATAGAGCAAGATTTAGCAATTTCGCCGACATTTTATGACAATTTAGATTTTTATTTTTGGGAAGATTGTTATAGTTACGATACTCGGCGCGAAGTCATGAATAAAAAAGAAGAAAGGTTCGGCATTAAAGCTGGTGCTGTTATTGTTAAAAAAGTGGGTGATATTAAATATTTGCTTTCCTTTGGTACAAAATCTTCAGCAGACAACTTTAAACAAGAAATCATAAGTCAACAGCCATTGTATGATCAGTTAGGCTCGGCATGTCTGCAAGCTATGAATAGTTCTTTAAGTAAGTATATCACTGCTAAGGACATAGAATTACCACAAGCTAAAGTTTATATTTTTAAAAAATAATATGATAAATGGTAAAGTAGGTCGTAAAACAATATTCGCTGTGTTATTGGGCAATGCTTTTGAATTTTATTGCTTTATCTTATTTATTGTTTTAGCACCCTATATTGCAAAATCATTTTTTTCACATATAAACCAAAGCTTGTCCTATATATTTGCGTATAGCATTAGTTTTTGTGGTTATGTTTCTAGGCCCTTTGGAGCTATCGTGCTAGGCGGTTTTTCTGATAAATATAGCAGGAAAAAAGCATTATGTGTTTCGGTGCTTGTAACGGGCGTGACTACTTTTTTAATAGGAATTGTTCCGTCATATAGTAGCATAGGATTAATTTCCGCAATTATTTTGGTTGCTCTTAGGTTTATTCAGGGTTTTTTGGTAAGCGGAGAAGAAGGTGGGGCCGCTGTATATCTGAGCGAGGTTATTGATAAAAAACGCAAGTGTTTTATAGGTGCGCTTGTGTTAAGTAGCGTTTTTTGCGGAATTTTATTAGGAAGGTTTGTCTGTAATACACTTGAATGGCTTGTGTCAGAACAATTTATGATTAATTATGGGTGGAGGTTTCCGTTTATTATGGCGCTGCCGATAGCGATGTTTGTAAACACGTTACGCCAAAATGTCCCAGAAATTGAGTGGCAATCTGAAAATTCATGTAATGTTACAGTGATTATTAACCCAATTAAAAATCTATTCTCAAAATATAAATTAAATATTTTTAAACTGATAATTTGTTGTGGGGCATATTCATCCCTAACTTGTTTAATGATGGTTTATTTGCCTAATGAGCAGAAAGGCATGATACCATCAGTTATTTTTACGCTAGGAATAGGTTTTATGATGTTGACTCTTCCTATACTTGGCGTAATTAGCGATTTGTTTTCTGCAAGAAGAATCTTATGTTGTGGTCTGATCTCATCGGCAATACTAACCATACCATGTGTTGCGATAATTGAATCTGGGACGTTGTTGTTAAAGTCATTGGCCCTGATAGCAATGTATATTAATACTTCGTTATTGGCAGCGCCAATATTTTCCTTTTTAGTTGACATGTTCCCTAGAAGTAGTAGATGTACAGGCGTATCCTTCGTTTTCAATACGTCGGTTAGTATTTTTAGTGGAGCTTTCCCATTAATCTGCTCAATTATAAAGGGTCATTATACAAGCGGTTTGATCCCAGCATATTTAGTTGCGGCTCTAAGTGGGGTCAGCTTGATATTTCTTCTTTATGGTGGGGCTGTGATAGGGAACAATACTGCCTCGCAGACATTAGAAGAAGCTGCTATATGAGATATGGTATTATTACCACAAACATTTAAATAAGATAGCGATACTCGGATCATATGTCGTATAATCAGTAAAAATATTTACATAGAAGTTGGAGATAAATAAATGAAACCTTATAATGCAGCATTTTTTGGATTATTTCAAAATGTGTATTTAGTATCAAGAGAGCAACTTGGCGAGAAGCAGGCACTTTTATTATTCACGGCTACTATGGAAAAAGGGCTGAAGGCTGCTTATGGAACTAATTTTGTTAAAGGTGATCCAAAGTCATTTGTAACTGTGGTCGGTGAACGTGATAAAGACGTTGGTCTAGATGTTAAATTTAAAGATGTATCAGATTCTTCTCTTACATATGAATTTTATACAGATCCATTTCCAGCGTTAAAAAATGAGTTGCCACACGCCACGCTGGATGCAGCATATATGAATTTTAAAGTGCGACATTTACTTGGTCATAATTGGAAATATCAAACTACTAAACACTTATGGAATGGTGATGATTGTACTCGGCATGTGATATCAAAAACCAAACTGAAATTATTTTAGGATAAATGGAATTTATGATTTCTGTTGATGATATACAAACTTTAGATGGATCTAAAGCTAAGGCATACTTTATGCCTTCTAGTGCTGAGGAGACTGAAAGGCTTTCAATTTTACATAAAGTATTTTTTGAACCTACTAAAAGATTTTTATCGCTAACTGGTATTTTAGATAATAACCACAGCAACATATTAGTCGCCGATGTTGGTTGTGGCATAGGTAAAATGACAAAATGGTTAAGTGAAAATGTTAACGGCAGTGTGATTGGGTTTGATAATGATGAAAAGCAAATTGCTAAGGCGATGTCAGCTACAGATCAACTTACAGGATTGAGAGCAGATTTTGAATTTTTAGATATTCAAAGTGATGTTCAATATTGTAATAAATTTGATCTAGTGTATTGTAGATTTCTTTTGCATCATTTATCAAACCCATTTCAAGGTTTAATTAACTTAGTAAAAATGTCAAAGGTTGGCGGTAAAATTGTTATAGGCGAGCCAATTATGGATGGCAGGTGGATATATCCGAATTGCGATGAATATTATGCAATATACGATTTACATCTAAAAAATCAGTCTAACCATGTATGGGATCCAAACTACGGTAGAAAACTATTGTCTGATGTCTCTGATCTTGATGATGTTAAGGTTATATCTTGTGAACAATTTAGACCAATTTTAAGCACGGAAGAGTTCAAAAGACACCATGTATTAGTATTAGATATTTTTGGTGAAGATTTTGTTAGAAAAGGTTTAATTACCGCACAAAAACTGATCGAGTTGAAATCTAAGTCATTAGAGATATCAAAAGATAGCCGTTATGTAACAGATTTATTTGGCATGGTTTTGATTTGTTTAGAAAAAATTTAGCAAAGCTCTTTAATTTTGTTTGCTAAATTTTCTGATGATGACACGTTATTATCTGTTAATAGTTTTTCTAGCATCCAACCTATGAGTCTGTTTCTTTCAATTTCATCAGATGTCGTGATTACACTAATATGCTGATAAATTTCACATAAATATTCGATATGCGAATCTAACTCGGATGATGGCTTGTTTGTTGATTTAACGAATATGGGTATCATTTTTTTGATAATTTGTTTTAAAAGAGGTAGGTCGATATCTTTCTGCTCATAACCGCAATATAACCATAATGGGTCAACATTTAATAATTGAGAGGCTTGCTCTATTACGTGAAATGGTGGTAGGGCTATGCCAGATAAATACCGTCTTAGCATAGTAGATGATATGTTAAGTTCTTTGGCAAATTTTGCTATATCTACATAATAAGGTTTACGGCCATTCTTATACCCCTTTTTAGGTAAAAGTTCTATTAGTCTTGCAGAAATACTTTTCTTTAAGGCTTCATTAATTGAATAGTTACTATGTTGAAACATGATCTCGCCGTATCTTAGTTCTAGCGTTTAATCATAGCATTGATTATATAAAAAAATCCATTAAAATCGACAAAAAGGTACTTGAAAATACCTTTTGGTATGGTGTAGTATTTATTTGTGTGGAAAATAGTATAAAGATAGCGATTAATGCCAGCAGACAGTTAGTGTTAAAACAAACTGGGTTTAATAAGGATATAAAATATGCGTTATGATCTGGAAACTAGCAGTGCAGAATTTGTTAGGCTATGTGTGCTGTTGTACGATAATGCAGGACTAGGGCTTACCAAAAGAGAAGCAGAAATAGTAACCATGATGCTATACCAATGGCCCATATCGAAGATCGCTAGTTGCTTGTCTCGTGAAGAAAAAACAATCCATAAACATTTGCAAAATATTAAAAAGAAAATGTCATGTCCTACCTTGTTTGGGTTGGGCGCTAAAATATCTGGGCATTTGAGTCAGTTACAACAAAATTCGTAAATACGCATTTTTAATCCATGTAATTAAATCTTCGTATTTACGCATTTACCGAACCATACCCAAGTGAAATACTAATACTAGATTTAGCAATTAAGGCATTAATGATGCTCAGTAATTTAGTGTTAGGGTTTCTTAAAAGGCTTATAGGTTCTGAAGAGTCAATTGATGACATTATAAATTCGTATAAATATAGTGAGCGCTTTGTAATTACTATGGATTTTCAGGTAATGCACAAGGTTTTAACTGGCGACATAGCAGATAAAATATACGACGATACTGCCTTAAATCATAACCCAATAATATGCCTTGATTTCTTGAAGAAAATAAATGACAGCAAAGAATCTTTACCAAAGATAGCGAGCTACTACTCTGAAGAGCAAAGATGCCATATTGGCATATGCATATTTAATATACAAAAAAAACTCTTGGCAGAGATAAAAGAATTTTTAGGAGAAGACGTGGATTTAGATTGCAATACACAAATGCCGAAATTTGAAACGAATCACTAAACTTTAGGGGCGATTAAATGAAAACAAACAAACTATTAAAAACTTTAGTTTTTACGCTAGAAGTAGCGTTTGTGGCAATGCTTGCGGCTACTGTATATGCAGCTCCCAACAATATGCCTGCTGAAATAACAACTATTCGTAATGGTACCGAAGGCTATATTAATGGTATTTGCTATTTAGTTGGAACATCTTCAGCTGCTGTTGGAGTTTGGAAATTCGTTGAATCACAAAGTCTAAAGGTTGCAGGGCTGGCTGGTACTGTAACAATTTTATCTTTTAAATTCCCAGCATGGGTAATTGCAGCGGCGGTAATTTAGTATGGATGAATACTATGTTCCTATGATCCCAAGGCCATTAAATGAGCCGCTGAAAATGTCGAATTTCACGATTAATGAAATTACCATTTTCCTCTTTTGCATGATGGGCTTGTGGGTGCTGGGTTCGCTATTAATAGGAATAATAGTAGGCATTATTTGTGTTAGAGCCAATAGGTATTTGACAAATACCAAATTTGGCAATTTGACAACTAAGGGAGTGTATTGGTTTTTCCCTCACTCTAAGCGCAAATATAAATTTTTAATCCCATCGCATATTAGGGAAATATTAGGATGATTACCGACAACTTAAGCACGCAATATAATCTGTTGCTTAAACAGCGCAAAAATCTTACCTATTTAGTTGTATCCCAAGCAGCGGCTATTGTGATATTGGCAGCAATTGTTGCGTATGTAGTCTTAAATCCAACAGTCGTAATTGCCCCTCCAATTGTTGACTCAATGTTTAAAGTTAAAGGCGACAAACTGTCAGACAGTGGGTTACAGCAACATGCAAATTACTTTATGCACTTATATTTAGACTTAACACCGGAAACAATTGATAGTCAGCATGTACAGCTTGCGCAATTTATTCACCCTAACGCACAAGTTGAATTTAAAAAGCAGCTAGCTGAGCACGAAGCAGTTGTTAAAAAATTACATTTATCAAGTCGATTTGATATTAAGAGTATAGCAACGAACGTAGCATCTCAAACAGTAACGCTTGCTGGCAGACTGGTTTTTTATCAAGGACCAAGCCCGCAGGGTGAGAAAGACAAAACATTTGTGATGCAGTTTTCAAATAAGCTTGGTAAGCCATTTATTTTAAGAATTACGGAAGGTGATAATGCAAATAAATAAGTTAATAGTTTTATTTTTAGTGTTGCCTGCCAGTGTTTTTGGGATGCAAACTATTAGTATTAATGAGGCCCAACCTATAAGGGTTGTGGTTAGCCAAAATGATATTAATCTTTTAAGCATTAAAAATGACAGAATCGAATCTATTGCATTGCCAAACTCTGTTGAAGTTGAAAAAAATAATAAAAATGGTTCAGCATTTGTGCGATTTAAATCAAATTCTATTGTTAAAGGGTTTTTAACAACTGAATCAGGCTCTAAATACCAATTAGAATTTGTGCCAAGCAATATTGGCTCTGAAACTATAGTTTTAGTTGCGCCAACACTTAAATCACCTGACGCAGTTGACGCAAGAGAATACACCCAAATGCTAGCTGTGCTT
Source organism: Gammaproteobacteria bacterium (assembly GCA_020054325.1). GTDB lineage: Bacteria > Pseudomonadota > Gammaproteobacteria > UBA6186 > Azoamicaceae > JAGVLG01. The sequence goes on along the minus strand of JAGVLG010000076.1, from coordinate 4,370 downwards.
TTGCGCGCAATGTATAACGAAAGTGAGATTGAGGGCTATGTTCGTACCATTACTGATAAACGTGTAAAAATAAATAATAACAAGCTAGATTTGGAAGCCTCTTATATTGGGGCCGCTATTGATGGACAAGTATTAAGCTTTAAAAACACTGGTGATAAAGAATTGCTGCTCAAAGAAATAGACTTTTACGACACAGGCGTACGTTCTGTCGCAATTGTGGATAAAAATTTAAGCGCAGGCGCGCGTACGAAAGTATTTATTATGCGAGATAAAATATGAGTATAAATAGCTTGAAGGCGCGCCTGTTGCAAAAAAAAGTGTTGGCGGTATGCATAGTAATCGTAGCAGGTATAGTTGTTGCTGCCATGTTTATGGGACAAGAAAAACCAACGCCTATTAAAAGTCCTGATAGCGTTGCATATGATTTCTCCAAAGACATAGACAGGCATGGCTTTGAATGGGATTTTTCTAATAGGGTTGAAAAACAATCTAAAGACATAGCGCAGTTGCAGGAAAAAGTTGAATCTAAAGATAATGCTGCTGTTGCACTAAATGATGCTCTTGATGAAGCTAATGCACAAAATAAAGAGTTGGAGCAACGTTTAGAGGCCTTAGAAGAAAAGCTATATGCGCAAGCCTCCAAACAGTATAGGAATGTGCAATCTAAAAACAATGTAAGAAGCGCCTCATTTAATGATGCATCACTGCCAGAAGACCATATATCTTTTGATAATCCTGTAGACACTCTGCCACTTAATGCAATTGATGATAATAGGTTTACGGTACACAAGTTTGAGCTAGAAACAGTTAATGCATCTAAACACCTCAATATAGCAAACACCATACCGAGTAATAGTTTTATAAAAGCCAAGCTTGCCAATGGTGTTGATGTGTCGGCAAGTCAGAGTTCGCAGCAGAATCCAAAGCCAGTATTACTAACAATTACAGGATGGGGGAATTTACCTAATGGGCATAAATTGCGAGGTCTTAAGCAATGTAGATTACATGCAACTGCTTGGGGAGATATGTCGTCCGAGCGAGTCTATTTATCTCCTGACTTGATGACTTGTATAGCAGAAAATGGCGATATTATTGAAACCTCAGTTCAAGGTTATGTTGCAAGTGAAGATGGGGCAGCTGGTGTTCGTGGACGCATGGTATTGCGCGATGGTGACCTGGTTCGCTCGGCTGTAATTGCAGGTACTCTATCTGGCTTGGGCGAGGCCTTTGCAGCAACGCAGGGCACCAATTCTATATCGCCCCTAGGCTCAACTACTACTTATTCTCCTGGAGATGTTTTAAAAGTTGGTGCTGGCAAGGGGGTTGGTAATGGTTTGGATATGCTTGCTAAATATAAAATAAAACAAGCTGAAAACTTACAACCAATTATTCAAATAAATGGTGGGCGTGAAGTAGACATAGTGTTTTACACAAGCGCAACAATTGGAGTTGTAAGCGGTAACCCTATGCCAAAAGCAGCTGGTGGCAATTCTAATAATGAGTTAATGAACGTTTTATCCAAGATTAATCAAATCCCAGGGGATGAGAATTGAAAAAGCTATTAATTATAATTGCCATTATTAGTTTAAGTGGTTGTGCTGAAAAATCTCGATTTGACTGTCCATATGGCAAAGGCCCTTCATGTATTAGCATGAGTGAAATTGATAAAAATATTAAAAATAACACGGTTGTAAATTCATGTGGCAAAGCAAACTGTAGTACAAAAAATGTCGACACAGCTAAAAAACCAGCGGTTAATATTCCTGGTAGTATAGATGCAACTCCTGCCTCAAGAATACCTGAAGTAGTGTTGCAAATGTGGATATCGCCATATGAAGCAAATAAAGGCATTTATTACCAGGCGTCTTTTATAAACATTATCGTTAAAGACGCAAGCTGGGCAGCGCCAAACTTAGATGATGCATCAACCAGGGAGGCCTATAATGGTTAGTCTTGATACTATAAAGGCAGCCAGAACTAACTTTAAGCGTTTTTTTGAAAACCTAATAAGTTTTGATGACGTAGGAGGGGAGATCCCTAAAAGCTGCTTGCATCAGTTTAATGAGACATTAGGCATCTATCCATTAAGTAAATTCATGCCGCATCAATCATTTGACCCATCAACTGCCGTTTATACCACTCAATATGGCAAAGGCTTTATGTTTGAATGTGATCCCTTGGTTGGCGTAGAAGAAGCTGTTGTTAAAAATTTGCACCAAATATTCCAATCGCAATTGCCAGTTGGTACGTGTGGGCAGGTTTTGCTAAATGCTTCTAACAAAATTGGCCCTATGCTTGAACAATATGTTGCAGAGCGCAAAAATTCAGCAGATATTTTTCAAAAAATTGCAAGAAACAGAGCTGAATTTTGTGCAAAATCTGCAAACACCTCGATGATTGGGCAGCCTTACCTGTTGCGTGATTATAAATTGTATTTCTCTTTTTCAATTGATGATGTCTTGGGCTATTCAGCTTCAGAAATAATAGATTTAAAACAGAAATTAGAAAGCTCGCTTGCAACTTTACAAGTTAATCCTAAGACGTTATTTGCTACAGATTTTTTAAATTTAAGTGCGCAAATTTTACGTCCCAGTAACTCAATTGACTCCGAAAATATACTCTGGGATGCAAAGAAAAGTTTAAATGAGCAGCTAACCGATCCATTTTATTTACGCAAAATAACCTCCCTTCGGATTGCAACGCCTCTTAATGATTTAGAAACCTACACCTTTAGAGTCAAAAACTACCCATTACAGGCACCTAGAATATGGGATATGGCGCAAGCAATAGGTGAGATTTTTGGCAATTCGCGTTTTGCCTGTCCTTTTAGTTTAAGTCTTATTTACAAAGTGATGGACTCTAAAGATGTTATAAAAGGCGGAGAGGCACAAGCCTTTAATGCTGAAGTTAGGGCACGTGAGCGACGCGGAAAGTCTCGCTCTGCTGAATTAGATAGCCAAATGTGGCGCGATATTCTATCTAATAAAGAATCTGGCGAACGTATTCTAATTACCAATTTTCAGATCCAGATTTGTTGTCGGCGTCTTGAGGCCAGTCAACATATTGCAATGCTTAATAATATTTTTACCTCCAAAATGAAATGGCAATTAGAGCGTAATGACTTAATGCATATGGCAACCTTACTTGCGCATATTCCAATGAGCCAAACAGCGGAATTGTTTGATGATCTACAGAGCTTAAATTTAACACATAAAATGTGGGCGACAAATGCCGCCAATATTGCGCCAATAATTGGCGAGATGAGAGGTGGGGCGAGCTGCAAGCTTATGTTGGCAGGCCGTCGTGGGCAAATCATGTTTTGGGATCCATTTAATAATAACCGCGGTAATTACAATGTGGCAGTTGTTGGTGGTAGTGGTGCTGGTAAGTCGGTATTTATACAAGAAGCAGCCTTTGCATCCCTCTCCACTGGCGGCAGGGTTTGGGTGGTTGATGTTGGTAGAAGTTATTACAAAATGAGCAAATTATTTAATGGCGAATTTGTAGTATTTAACTCCGAGTCTAACTTGTGCCTAAACCCATTTTCGGTTGCAAATATTGAGACTCTAGATAGTTTTTATCAATTTATGACTGGCTTTATTTATACGATGGCGCACCCTGGAGATGCATCGCAACAATATGAGGGGTGGTGTAAGGCGACTATTACAGAGGTAATTAGAAGTGTATGGAGCGCGTGTCAAGAACAGGGCAGAAGACCTGATATGCAAGATGTAATAGATATGTTGGCTAAGCATTCTGATCATAGAGCACAGGATATGGCAGTGCAGTTGGGTGCTTTTGCTCTTGATGGTCATTACGGTAAATATTTCAATGGGCAGGGTAAGTTAGATTTTGAAGGAGATTTTATAGTTTTTGAATTAGAAGAAGCATCACAAGATAAGCACCTGCAAAATCTAATCTTTATTTTACTTATCCATTATGTAACGGAAAAAATGTATCTATCTGATAGATCTAAACGCATGTCCTTAATCATTGATGAAGCATGGGATATGTTAAAAGGTGGACATGGTGCAGATATTATTGAATCAATTGCCAGGCGTGCACGTAAATATAACGGGAATCTTTGGACTGGTACACAAGGGGTTAATGACTATAATGCATCGCCCGCAGCCCGCGCTGCTTGGAATAACTCATACTGGCAAGCATTATTATCTCAAGATAAAAGTTCAATCACCAAGGCAGTTAAAGATGGCCTGCTAGAAATTGATCCCTTTGAAGAGCGTTTGATGAAAGATGTGCACACTGAACAAGGCTCATTTTCTGAAATTCTATTGCGCGGCAAGAGCGGTGAGTATGCGGTGGGTCGTTTTATGTTAGATCCATTTTCAAATGCTGTATATAGCACCCAG
>JAGVLG010000018.1 GCA_020054325.1 Gammaproteobacteria bacterium | reverse complement strand
CCAGCAATAACAGCAGCCTGCATTACTTCTGGATTTGAAGTGTTGATGGAGATTGGCACGGCAATTCGCTTTGATAATATTTCAATCACCGGCGTGATACGATCGATTTCTTGTTGTAGAGAGGTCTTTTCAGTTCCTGGTAGGGTTGACTCAGCATTAACATCAATAATAGCGGCGCCTTCTAATACCATCTGTTCACCGCGGGCTACCGCAGACTCAACAGTAGTAAACGCCATGCCATCGCAAAATGACTCCGACGCTAAATTTAAAACCCCCATAACCACCGGGGTTGATGGTAAAATGAAGGTTCCTAAATTCATAATATTTTGCTTGTATTATTTAATTGGATCTATCGCTGGAGGATGATCATCAACGCCCTCATCACTCGGATTCAAGATGTGCTTTGCTTTGGTATTCTGCCGCAAACCTGCGTCAGAATTATCATCCGTCGTATCCTGCCAATCTTTCGGTTCTTTTGGCTCGCGACCATCCATAATGTCCCTAATTTGATCCGCATCTAAAGTTTCATATTTTAACAAAGCCGCTGCCATTTTGTGCAATATTTCAATTTTGGACTCTAGAATTGCTTTCGCGCGTTGATAGTTTTTATCAATAATACGACGCACTTCTTGATCTATTGCTTCTGCAGTTTCTTCAGAAATTTCTTTAGTTTTAGTAACGGAATGCCCTAAAAATACTTCCCCATCCTCATCGCCATACACTAATGGCCCGAGACGATCGGATAAGCCCCATTTGGTAACCATATCACGACATAGCTTGGTTGCTTTTTTAATGTCGTCACCAGCACCAGTAGTTACCTTTTCTTTTCCGAAAATTAATTCTTCAGCGATACGGCCACCAAAAAGAATTGATAATTGGCTCTCAATTTGCTCTAAATGATAATTAAAACGATCGGTTTCGGGCAAGGACATAGTTACCCCTAAAGCACGCCCCCGTGGAATAATTGAAACTTTGTATACTGGATCCGCAGATGGTACCGACAAACCTACAATCGTATGACCAGATTCATGATATGCAGTATTACGCTTGTCTTCTTCCGACATAACCATCGAACGGCGCTCAGCACCCATCAATATTTTATCTTTAGCGCGTTCAAATTGTTCCATTGCAACAATGCGTCGCCCTTCACGCGCTGCCATCAAGGCAGCTTCATTAACTAGATTGCCTAAGTCAGCACCAGAAAAACCGGGGGTACCGCGGGCAATAACCCTAGGATTTACATTATCCGCCATCGGTACTTTACGCATGTGCACTTTAAGGATTTGCTCGCGGCCTAAAATATCTGGCAGCGGTACTACTACTTGGCGATCAAAACGACCAGGTCTTAATAAAGCTGGATCAAGCACATCAGGTCGGTTAGTAGCAGCAATAACGATAATACCTTCGTTCCCTTCAAAACCGTCCATTTCAACTAATAATTGGTTTAATGTTTGCTCACGCTCATCGTGACCGCCACCAAGGCCTGCACCACGATGCCTACCAACTGCATCAATTTCATCAATAAAAATTATACATGGCGCGTGTTTTTTAGCTTGATCAAACATATCACGTACCCGTGAGGCACCAACGCCAACGAACATTTCCACAAAATCCGAGCCAGAAATACTAAAGAATGGTACTTTTGCTTCACCAGCAATCGCTTTTGCAAGCAGAGTTTTACCAGTACCTGGCTGACCAACCATCAGTACCCCACTTGGCATGCGACCACCCAAATTATGGAATTTGCTGGGGTCACGTAAAAAATCTACTAGCTCTTTTACTTCTTCTTTGGCTTCATCCACGCCGGCTACATCCGCGAACGTAATTTTAACCTTATCTTCTTCCATTAACCGAGCTCGGCTACGCCCGAATGACATTGCTCCACGGCCACCGCCGCCGCCTTGCATCTGGCGCATAAAGAATATCCATACACCGATGAAAAGAATTATTGGGAACCAGCTTATGAAAATATGCATTAACATACTTTGTTGTTCTGGTGGTTTGGCATCAATTGAAACGCCGTAGGCATCGATCCACTTATCAACAGTGGTTAGATCGTAACCTACAGGTGCATAGGTGGTGAAATCACCATTGCTAGTTACAAAATTGATGTTCCGATCATCGATATTAATTTGCTTGATTTCACGATTCTGCAATTTTTGTAAAAATTCGGAGTACTGCATTTTTTTAGCTTGTGCAGTGTTAGGGCTAAAGTTACTGAATACTGACATCAGCACTAGCGCAATTACTAACCATAAAATTAAATTTTTAATCATGTCGTTCAAATGACACCTCTTCCCAGTAAATACACTTCTCGCGACTCAGCCCTGGAAGCTTTAGGTTTGCGAGTTACGACTGTTTTAAAAGTATGCTTAAATAATTGCATGTATTCTATAAAACCTTCTCCCTGGAACAGTTTAACCAGGAAACTTCCGTTAGGTTCTAGTACTTCCTTCGCAAATTCTAACGCTATCTCTGCTAAGTATACTGCACGCAACACATCGCTGCTGCCTATACCACTAAAATTGGGGGCCATATCAGAAATTACAAGGTCTATCTTGCTGCCACCTAGCAATTCTAGCAACTTCTCATGAACCTCAGGTTCTCTAAAGTCCCCTTGTATTATATCGACACCTTCGATAGGAACTATAGGCAATATATCCAGCGCAATGATCTTGCCGTTTATGGTAGCTGAACTTCCCCTTAATAAGTCTACCGCAACTTGCGACCAACCGCCAGGAGCCGCTCCTAAATCTACCACGGTCATTCCGGGTTTAAATAACTTATCGCGCTCCTGGATCTCAAGCAGTTTAAACGCCGACCTAGAACGATACCCAGCCTGAGCTGCCCGCTTTACAAATAAATCTTTATGTTGTCGGTTCAACCATTCTTTACTGCTTTTAGAACGGGATTTAGACATACTCTACCGAATGGATCTCATATGAAATAACACCGCCAGGTGCTTTAACTTCAACCACATCCCCTTGGAATTTACCAATTAGAGCACGAGCGATTGGCGAGCTAACAGAAATTTTACCTTGTTTCAAATCCGCTTCTTCATCACCAACTATCTGATATACGACAATTTTATCATCTTCGAGATTCATTAGCTTTACAGTGGCGGCAAAAATAACCTTACCTTCGTTGGTCAAACTACTTATATCAATAATTTGCGCATGTGATAACTTAGTTTCAAGTTCGCGGATCCGCCCTTCAATAAATGACTGCTGTTCTCGCGCCGCGTGATATTCAGCATTTTCCTTCAAATCGCCATGAGCTCTCGCTACAGCTATGTCTTCAACAACTTTCGGACGGGACACAGTCTTTAAATGATGCAACTCATTGCGCAATTTTTCAGCACCTTTAGCAGTCATAGGGATTTTTTGTGTACTCATATGTTTTTATCCTACCGAGAGGCCGATTAAAGCATATTCGAAACTTCAATCTGCTTATTCAACAACTTTTGTGTATTAAGGTCTTGAAGTTTATATACTGAATCAACTCCAACACCACTCTGATTGTAAATTGTAGCCTGCAAGTACGCCCATGCGCCAGCAATAGTTGTACATACAGTAATCCGATTTCTAATCGCTATAGATCGGATTTTCTGCGCCAAGTTATCGTGACACTGCGCGCCTTTATTGCTAATAACTAAATCAATCTGTCCGTCAGAAAACAAGCTTATCACTTTATCAGAAGATTGAACTGAAGTGCAAGTGATACCAGATACCTGCAATAATTCAGCGGTTTCAGGACAAGCGTAGATAGCACACTTAAAGTTTACTAACTTTGAAATAATCTTTACAATCTCAACCCGATCAATCATATTTACACTAACGTAACACCCTTTTGCAACCCTAGCACAAGCTACTCCAACCGCACTTAGACTTTTAGCATAGGCTGCAGCGAAACCTTTACCAAAAGCCATTATTTCACCAGTAGAACGCATCTCAGGACCTAAGAGCGGATCAACACCTTTAAACTTTATAAAAGGAAAAACAGCTTGCTTAACAGCGAATATGCCTTCTACCATAGTAATATCCGATTGAGATAACTCTAAGCTATTCCCGAGCATACAGGTAACTGCAATTTTCGCTATTGGCAAACCTACTGCTTTAGATACAAATGGCACAGTACGTGAGGCCCGAGGATTTACTTCGAGTACATATACTTTATCGTTCTGAATCGCAAATTGCACATTCATTAACCCAATAATCTTTAGCTCGATTGCTAAGGCGCGGGACTGCTGTCGTAGCTGAGCTTGTATGTCCTGCGATATTGAATGCGGTGGCATAACCGCAGCTGAGTCGCCAGAATGCACCCCAGCAGGTTCAATATGTTGCATAATTCCAGCAATTAATACATTACCATTGCCATCCGCAACTACATCCACATCTAGTTCAATCGCGTTATGCAGAAAACGATCTAATAAAACTGCATTGTGCGGATCAACTAAAAATGCACGGTGCAAATATTCTTCCAGCTCCTGATCACTATAAACAATTTGCATCGCCCGCCCGCCTAAAACATAAGACGGCCGCACCATCAAAGGATACCCCAAAGTGTTTGCGACAACTTTACCAGCTGCAAGATCTTTTACAGTTGCATTTTCTGGTTGTGATAGTTTTAGTTTAGCAATAACTTTTGCAAAACAACCACGATCTTCGGCCAAATCGATGGTTTCTGAAGATGTTCCTAAAATAGTTACATTATATTGTTGCAACCCTTTAGCCAGTTTGAGTGGCGTCTGCCCCCCAAGTTGTAAAATTACCCCCAATGGATTTTCCAAATCTACAATATCTAAAACGGATTCCAGAGTTAACGCTTCAAAATATAATCGATCTGAAATATCATAATCTGTAGAAACAGTTTCTGGATTACAGTTGATCATGATCGCTTCGATATTAGCCTGTTGCAAGGCTTGGACTACATGCACACAGCAATAATCAAATTCCACCCCTTGTCCGATTCTGTTCGGTCCACTTCCTAGAACTATTACTTTATTACTATTGCTTGGCAATGCTTCACATTCACCTTCATATGTAGAGTACAAATATGCGGTTTTGGCAGGGAATTCAGCAGCACAGCTATCAATGCGTTTAAATTTTGGCCTCACATTTAATTTATGCCGCAGCAGTCTTACATCAGACTCACTACAATGCATTAGTTTTGCCAAACGAGCATCAGAAAATCCTTGTTGCTTCCAAAACAACAGTTGCGAACTATTAACTTGTTGCAAATTCTGTTGGGATATATTTTTCTCCATGCTCACAATAGTTGCAATTTGATCTAGAAACCAGGGATCAATACCTGAATACTTATGAATATCATATAAATGCATCCCCACTCTAATGGCATCAGCTACATATAATAAACGCAATGGACCAGCATATTTTAGTTCATTTAAAATTTGCGCAGTAACCGCAACATTGCTTAGTTTAGCAACATCGAGCTGCGCATCAAAACCAGTTAAATCGATCTCTAAACTACACAGTGCTTTTTGCATAGCTGCAGCAAAGGTACTACCAATCGCCATTACTTCACCAATCGCTTGCATTTGCGTAGTTAAGCGTGGTTTGATGTGCGGAAACTTTGCAAAATCAAAACGCGGGATCTTTACCACCACATAATCTAAAGTTGGTTCGAATGCTGCAGGAATGACCCCACCAGTAATTTCATTCTGCAATTCATCTAAAGTAAACCCAACTGCGAGTAGTGCCGCTACTTTAGCAATCGGAAATCCGGTAGCTTTGGAGGCAAGTGCCGAGGAGCGCGATACTCGCGGGTTCATTTCGATCACTACCATGCGCCCTGTGTCAGGATGGATTGCAAACTGTACATTTGAACCACCAGTTGCAACGCCAATTTCGCGTAATATGGCAATTGCAGCATTGCGCATCACTTGATATTCAACATCAGTTAGAGTTTGTGCCGGAGCTACAGTTATAGAATCACCAGTATGAACCCCCATCGGATCTAAATTTTCTATAGTGCAAACAATAATGCAAGTATCATTGGAATCGCGTACTACTTCTAATTCATATTCCTTCCATCCTAATAATGATTCTTCCAAAAGCAATTGATGATTTAGAGATAAAGCAAAGCCGTGCTCGCATATTTGAATAAAATCTGTAATATCATACGCTATACCACCGCCACTACCGCCCAATGTATAAGAAGGACGAATAATTATCGGAAAATTTAAAAGTTGTGTCACCTCAAGCGCTTCATTAATACTTCTTACCACAAAAGAACGCGCCATCTCTAAACCCAAAACCTGCATCGCAGCACGAAATAATTCGCGATCTTCAGCTTTCTCTATCGCATCCTTACTAGCCCCTATTAATTCAACATTATATTTTTTTAAAACTCCGTGCTTTTCTAAATCTAAGGCGCAATTTAATGCAGTTTGACCGCCCATGGTTGATAGAATCGCATCCGGTCTCTCTAGTTCTATAATTCGTTCTAGAGTTTGAGTGTTAATTGGTTCAACATATGTATGCTGTGCCAAATCTGGATCTGTCATTATGGTGGCAGGATTCGAGTTTACTAAAATAACTTCATAACCTTGCGCCCTTAAAACGCTACACGCTTGGGTCCCTGAGTAATCAAATTCACACCCTTGCCCAATAACTATTGGACCAGATCCAATAATTAAAATTTTATGTAAATCAGCGCGTTTTGGCATCATACTCCCTTATCGCATTTAAAAAATCATCAAACATATACAATGCATCGTGCGGTCCAGGAGCTGCCTCAGGATGACCTTGAAAACTAAAATATGGTAAAGATTTATGCCGAATTCCCTGAATACTCCCATCAAATAAAGAACAATACGTTATCTCTATTTCATTGTTCAATGAATCTGCTGCAACTGCAAAACCATGATTTTGACTAGTTATCAAAACTCGGCTGTTCTTTAAATCTTTCACTGGGTGATTAGATCCATGATGCCCAAATTGCATTTTGTAAGTTCTCGCTTGCAATGCCAAAGCTAATAATTGATGCCCCAAACATATACCAAAGATTGGTATTTCAATCTTTAATAGTTTTTTGATGTTTTCAATAATTTGTGTACAAGCTGCAGGATCTCCTGGCCCATTTGAAAGCAAGATACCGTGCGGTTTTAATGCCAATACTTGCTCTGCTGGTGTATCGCCAGGAATAACTGATATTTTTAAATTCACTTGCTGCAAGCAAGCAATTATATTTTGTTTTACACCAAAATCTAACAATACTACATGTAATTTTGAATCAGGATTGATAACCTTAAGTACTGCAGTAGAAGCTTGTTGCGTTAAATCCATCCCTCGCATTTGACGCGTATCGCGCGCCATGTTCAATGCGCTATTCGCATCTGATTCTGGCAACGCTGTTATACATGCGCGTAATGCACCATGTGCTCTTATTATTTTTGTTAACCCGCGCGTATCAATGCCTGAAATTGCAACAACCTGCTGTTTAATTAAAAATTCTTGTAAACTTTGGGTTGCGCGCCAGCTACTAGTAAATTTTGCTAATGATTTTACAACTAATCCTGCCGCATGTACTTGCGAACTTTGCATGTCAGCAGGATTAACGCCAGTATTGCCAATATGAGGATAAGTAAAAGTAATAATTTGTTCTTTATAGGAAGGATCAGTGAGAATTTCTTGATAACCAGTCATAGCCGTGTTAAACACCAATTCACCAACACTGCTTCCCGTAATTCCTACTGAATCACCATGAAACACGTGGCCGGTTTCTAGCGCAAGTATAGCTGACATGTAGTCCCCTTTTATAGTCAAGCTAAGGGGGCAGGTTACTTGTATTATTTTACATTGTCAACTGAGATTATAAAGAAATAGTTTTAAATAGTTTCATCTGCGGTAAGATGATTTTTAATTTGCGCCATTGCTTTAGCTTCAATTTGACGGATCCTTTCTTTAGATACCGAAAAATGCTGAGCTAAATCATCTAGCGTTGCTTTCGAATCATGATTTAACCAACGTTGTTGGAGGATATATTTAGCACGATCGTCAAGATTATTAAATGCTTCTTGTAAACCAGAATGCATTTGATTGTTCCAACTTTCAGTTTCAAGAACTTCATCTGGGGCTGCAGATTTATGCTCTAGATATTCAACTGGAGCATAGCTCAGACGGTCATTGGCATCATCTATATCATCAGGTAGATCAAATGGAGTATCCCCGTATGACATACGTGCTTCCATCTGAATTACTTCTTTTTCTTTAACACCCAAATCTTTAGCAATTTCTGTTATTTCAGAACTACTTAACCAACCCTCACTTTGTTTTTTAGAGCGCAGTTTGAAAAAAAGTTTACGTTGTGGTTTAGTAGTTGCAATTTTAACAATACGCCAATTGCGAATTATAAACTCATGAATTTCAGCTTTAATCCAATGCATCGCGAAAGTCACAAGACGCACCTCGCGTTCCGGTTTAAATTTCTTAACTGCCTTCATAAGGCCAATTGAACCTTCTTGTATTAAATCTGCAAGATTTAGACCGTAGCCCATATAGGATTTAGCTACACGTACGACGTAACGCAAATGCGACAACACCAGCTTTTGCGCAGCCTTAATGTCCTGATTAGAAATCCATTGGTTTGCAAGTTCAGCTTCTTCTTCTCGACTCAAAACTGGTATAGAATTAACATAGTGTATATACCCGTCGATAGTATTCGCGGGCAACTGTGGCGTATGAATAATTATAGCCTTGTCATTATCTTGCATATCCCACCAAACCTGTTAGCTCTATAACTCTTATATTAGACATAATTAACGAAAAATTGTATCACTTGGAAGGTGTAAGTTCAATCTTTAACTCGTCTTTTAAGTAATGAACCGCGTCCATGTCCTCCCTAACCCAGTAATAATAATCCGCTAAATTGCCAACCTCGCTATTGCCCCCGGCAACTCTAATTTTAATACTTTTAATTTGATCAATATTGTTTTTTATTAAGGTTTGGGTCACTGGGCTGGTATTGCGGGCATCGATTAAGCGTACGGCACAAGCAGCATCATTAATTGGATTGGAGCCGAATATCTTGTAACCTGCCATGACAAGACGCTGCGCTAACTCAAATTTACCCGCTACATCTTCCATCAATAGGACCTTTGGAATTACGGAGAGCTGATTAATATCAATTTTAGTTGGATCAATCTTAAAGCCTGTATCTAACACTGCATTAACAATATTTATACGATCCATTGAAATTTCTGGAGTATCAAGCCCTTCATTGCGCTTGATAAGCAAAGCATAACTAATAAAATCCAGTGGTACATTTAATGCAGCAAAATCTATATAATTTTTAAGTACATTTAGATGCTTATAATTAAACAGCAAATATTCAGACAATACGCGTTTTACTGCCGCATTCTTAATAGTGTTTCTAAAGTTCTGCAACAACGTAGGATTTTTTAATAGTTCAAGGATAACGCTAAATTTATTTTCTGTTTTATCCTCGACGTATAACAAAATGAACCAAATCAAGTCAACCTCAACCTGGACATCTTTTGGCCCCTCGGTAGTAGCAGCACTGACTGTAATATTAAATCGCATGTTCTCTGTAACATCTGTGCCTACGTGCGATTTAAGCCAAGAGTTGTTAGGTTCCGATAATATTATACTCATATTATCGCTCCCTAAATGCTTGGTGGAAAGTACGGTTGATAGGCTTAAGCATATATGATAACAGTGATTTCTTATTAGTTTTAATATCTGCTGTTACAGTCATACCCGGGAATATTTGATTTTTACTTGGATCAGCACCAAGATAATTTTGTGATAAGGTTACATCACATTTATAATATGGCTTCTTTTCTGGATCCAAAAATGTCGATGCTGAAATAGAGGATAATGTCCCTTGGATCGAACCGTAGGTTGAAAAGTCATAAGTACCAACCTTGACTTGCACTGGATCACCCACTTTAACATGCCCTATGTCTGTAGTGGATACTTTAATTTCAGCAATAAGTGTAGCATCCAATGGTACCAATTCGAACAATACTGACGCCGCTGCAACAACATCGCCTGGATTCAAGGCAAAACCTTTTACAATTCCATCAATTTCAGCAGTTACATGCAAACGATCAACTGCAATTTGTGCTCGAGTAATTTGCTCTTTAACTTCTAGTAGCTGGGAGGTATCATCATTTAACTGCTTAAGAGCTTCATTGTCTTTATCAAACTCTAAGGTTTTAAGTTTATTCTGGAGATCTAAAACTGTTGTTTCTACAGTAGTACGATCCTTGGTCACTGCAAGTAAGGTACCAATAATTTCTTGGTAACGCTCTTTAACATTAAGCTCATCGATTTTTGATACCGCCCTGGCTCCAGCCAAACTGTTATAAATATTAACTTCATCCTCAATTACCTTTTTTCGTTGCTGCAACGCTTCAATCTGCATCTCTATGTTCTTTAAATTTGTTTGCTCTTGTACAAGCCGTGCAGCCAATTGTTGCCGATTATATTCACGTTGCTGCAACTGTTGCTGTTGATACATTTCTGCATTTTGTAGCTGTAGCTTCATCAACGATGGCTCAGTAACATCCTTGTATGTTACCGCATTCAATAAATCTTCTTGAGTGATATTGACGCCACTTAATAATGCTTGCAATCTTAAAATGCTTATTTCAAGAGAATTTTGGCGTTTCTTAAGCCGTTTTAGATCTGAAGTTGCTGGTTCCGGATTAAGATCAAATAAAGGATCGCCTTTTTTAACTATTGATCCATCTTTAACATATACTTTATATACAATACCACCTTCGATGTGTTGTACTGGTACAATGTTTTCTGATGGCACAATCTCCCCAACACCAGTTGTTATTTCATCCACATCAGTTAGGCCAGCCCATAGCAATAAAGCGAGTAACACAAAGCATAAGGCCAACATGGAAGCAATAACAATCCGTGGGCTTCCAGACTCAGCCAAACGCTCTGACATCAGCAAATGTTGCATGCTATGTCTTTTACTTACTTTTGTCGTAGAGACCAACTCATCCATTTTATTATATTAAGCTCCGCGGTAATCGTTCTAACACTTTTGCTGAATCGCCAAACAATGCGACTTCACCACCTTCCATATATATAATCTTATCGGCAAGTTTTAAATGCGACGGCCGATGCGTAACCCAAACAATTGTAGCCTTTTTTCTAAAACTATTTAATACCTCAATAAACCGCTTTTCATCATCCATATCGAAGCCATTGGCAGGCTCATCAAATAACATTATTGAAGCCTTGCGTATATAGGTTCTTGCTAGTACAACTTTTTGCAAAAATGTTGCGGAAAACTCAGTGGATCGTTGATCCCCAAGACGGGTATTATATTGCTCTGGCAATTTCATGATATCCTCGTGCACCCCTGCCATCATAGCCGCATCTTGTACCTCAGCTTCGGTAGCAACCATATCGCCAAATAAAATATTTTGTTTAATTGTTCCATAAAATAATTGAATATTTTGCGGCATATAAGCAATGGTATGTCTTAGCTCAATCGGATCAAATTGCTGGATATTCATATCATTAATTAGTATGCTACCGGCTTGTGGGCGATACAGTCCCAATATCAAGCGTAATAATGTGGATTTTCCAGAGCTGTTTTTACCTGCAACACAAATTAGTTCACCAGGATGGATTACAAAACTAACTCCTAAAACAGCAGGAGCTAATTCTGGTCGGTATTTAAATGTTACTCGGTTAAATTCAATTTTAGATTTATCAACAGTTGTTGGTACTACAGCCCGATCCATAGTACGCTCAGTTGGAATTGTAAATAGTTTGTTAACCTGAGAAACACTGTTTTGGATTTGCTCGATTTTAGGCAAGGAGGAAAAGAACGCCTTTAATGGGTTCAATACTTTCCATGTAAGCATCATTATCGCAATTAACATTCCTAAAGATAATGTACCATACATTGAAGTTAAGGCGCCACCAACTAAAATGGCCAGAGCTGCTAACATCATAAATGATTCTGAAATTATACTTAGGGTTGAATTGTAAAAAGTACTTTCAAAGCCGTTATTCGCTAATTTAATTAGCAAATCATTAAATTTATTCTCCCAAAGACCACTTCTACCAGTTTCTTTAATGTCCCGAATTCTTATAAACGATTCAAGCAAAAATGTTTGCTTCAACATCTGTTGCGCTGCTTGAATTTTTACGAAACGATCTACAATGGGATTTGCTATATGGTAAATTATGTAAAATATTCCTGCCAAAATTATTGGTATAAACCCTAGGTATCCACCTATATAAAAAATTATTGCCAAAAATACTACTACAAATGGAAACTCACAAGCCATTATAGCTATATTGCTCGTAAAAAAATCACGGATGTTATCAAAGCTTTTTATACGAGCAATCTGAACACCCACAGAATTGCCCTCGGTGTAAGCCGGCGCCAAGTATAACAAATGCTTGATAATCCCTTCACCAATCGTCTTGTCCAGACGTGCTCCAATGTATGCGACGACTTTAATACGGGCAACTGCTAAAAGTTGCGCGCTTAATACAAATATCATTATCCCGACTAAGAAGCTAAACATCATATGAACCGATTCGGAAGGAATCACTTTGTCATAAACCAACATAATATATATTGGTACCGCCGCCATCAAAATATTATAAAACAAGGTTAAAATAAAAATTTGAATTATCAACGGTCTAAAGCGATGAAAACTATCCTTAAATGATTCTGCTTGTTTATTAAATACGGCTTTGTCAGAATGAAATTGCGAGAAATGATATAATACCCCTGCAGTGCGATTACGATTAATTCGTTTTTCTGTACCCCCCTCGCCCTCCACTACAATAAAGCCATCGTCAATTTCTTTCACTATCACCATAGCAGTGCCATTTTCAGGAATAAACAAACATGGTAGATATTTGCTTGGTATGTGATTAAGTCGAATATACTTTTTTTCGTTATTGTAGTTTAGCTCCGCCATTACATTCAAAAATTGTGTTAAATCTAAACCTTCAGAAAAGTGTGGTAATGCTTCAACTAATTGTCGATAGTCACCCTTCCATTCTAATGCCAGCACAAGGGGTTCTAATAAATTTACCAGTTCAGACGTCCCTAGAAAATAATGCTTTATACCACCTTTAACCCAACCTGATGATGGAATTTTTAATATGTTATTAGCCGTCATTTCCATTTAAATTCTACCAAGCGTTCATTTTCTAGTTTATAGTGTTTATCAGCCATTTCGATTAATGATGGCCTATGCGTAACTAAGACCATCGAGCATTTTCCTTTTTTTGACATTAAATACTTTCTTAACTTAACGTCTGTATCGATATCAAGCGCGACATTAGCCTCATCAAACAAAATTACTTTTGGATCACCTATTAACGCGCGCACGATTAGTACCAATTGCTTGTGCCCTTTAGATAATAAATCTACAGTACCAGATCCAACTTCAGTTTTGTATGAATTGGGCATAGCTTCAACCACATCGTGCAAGCCAATAGCCTTTGCAATCTCTATAGCTTGTGCTTCATATTTTTCTGGCTCAAATAATGTCAAATTTTCCATTATTGTACCATTAAATAATTCTCCAGCATCTGGCATAAATGCAATCTTATGCCTCAACACTTCTAGATTTATTTGCTTAATATCCATACCATCTATAAGTACAGTACCTTCAGTTGGCTTAAACAAACTACAAATCATAAGCATTAGTGTGGTTTTACCGCTAAAGCCACCACCATGAATGACAACAACCTCATTAGGTGCAACGCGGAAATTAATATTTTGAGACAGATATTTATCACTGCCCGGATACTTAAAGGATACATTGCGCAGCTCAATTTCTCCTTTGAAATCCTCTAATGTATTTAAGTTTGGCAAAAATTCTGGTTTAAAATTTAAAATAAAATCTAAGTCCTCTTTAGCAACTCCAATAGTCTGTTTATGCTCCACAAATGAAACCAACTTTGTAATTGGCTGCATTATTTTGCCCACTAAAAGAATCGATGCCGCCAAGCCACCAACTGATAAGCCATGATTAATAACTAATATTCCGCCCAATGACACAGTCAAAATAACTGCAACTTGCGAATATAAGTTTCCAGCTCTAGTACTTTGCGATGTACGTTGAATCATTTCATAGTTTGTTTTAATTTCATTCTGGTGTAGTCTTTCATAACGACGTAAAAATTGCTCTTCCATCCCTAAAGATTTTATAGTATGTATTCCGGAAATGGTTTCAATCAAAAAGCGCGATTTCGCCTCAGTTATATTCTTTTTACCTTCTAGCTTCACAAAGGTTTTATTGCTTTCCAGATATGTTATTATCAGCATTACCACTGTTACCAATATTGGCATAATTACCATGTATTTATTAATAACAAACATTAGAGCAAAATAAACCACTACAAATGGGAGATCTACAATCATTACTAAATTCTGACCACAGTAATACTCTCGTAAAGACTCAGCAGAGTTAAACCTATCCAGATACTCGCCAGCTGTATGCCTTTCGAAATCATTTAAATCTGTATATATGAGTTTACTGTAAAGAACTTTACCAATGTTATATGTAAAACGAGCACCAGACCAAGAGCTAACATAAGCTCGTAATATTTTTAAGACTGTTTCAAATATTAGGGCTACAACAATTAGAACCACCATAGCAACTAGAGTTGAATTACTTTTATACGGGATAATTCGATCATAAAATTGCAGTACACAGATTGGAAATACCAACCCAAGCACATTTATTACAAACGATGATAATACCAGTCCCAGAATGGCATCTTGTTTTGTTAACCATGACTCAACTGGCAAGGCCACTTCAGACCTACCCTCAAACATTGCAGATCCCCGCTTTTTGGTGTATTTCCAATACTTAGTATAGAAAAAGTTAGCTTAAATGCTAACTTAAAGCTCATGGCATACTATATTAATATTGATTACTACATATGTTTTATTATGGTTCACCATGTAGATATGAGGTATAAGTGGCTAAGAACATAGCTGATACGACTAAAAGCCCCAGTGAGGTAAAGACATCTTCTGCCGATCCTTCTGGAGTTGGTCTCCAGCAGATCATAGCGCAGGAGGAGAGTAGTAACAATACTCAAAGCCACTCATTAAGATCCGATGTCGGCCATGAAGCATTAGGACATCAAGCCCAACCCGAAGGGGTTACTATTGCGCATATCAATCCCATATACATGCAGCCCAATTTTGAGGGCAAATTCGAATTTGTTAAAAAGGAGTTCAATCGTTCTATCAATGAAGATAGAATTATTGAAAAAACGTTGATTGAGGATAGCAAGATATCAGAATCAGCATCGCATTCTTCTGAATTTGAAAAATATAACTTCTCGCAATTACCGCAAAATGTTACCGGTTCAGAGATGCAATTTACCAAAGTATATTTTGGTGAAGGAACACAACTAGATTTCAACTTGCCAGGCACTATTAATTCTACAGCTGGCGTGGTTAATCCCAACTCTGCTATTCTCCCTGGTGATTTAAATGCACAGCCAACAGCACAGCCGATTGTAGCCGGTGCAGTAGCCACACAATATGAAACAGCAACTGCTACTGAAAATTCTGGTGAAGTATTAGCAAATATAAGTGATGCAGCAGCTACAAATCCTGAAGTTGCAGCTTTAACGGTACAACCTAAAACAGAAGTAACGCAGGTAGCTGCGCCGGTTAATGACGTATTTCTTTCTGATATTCCATCAATTCCAACCGTATCAACTGCTACAACATCACAACCAATATCGGTAACACAACCTAGCATTAATATACCAATTACACCGATTCCTGCATCTGCAGCAATGTCAGCCCGTGGCGATGTATTAAATCTATTAGAAGATCAATCAATTACATTTAATGCTTCGGATTTAATGAAAAATGATACAATGGGATCAAACAATGGTAAATGGTTGGGAATAGATGCATCGAATGTCAGGCATGGCACTTTAGTTAATAACGGCGATGGAACATATACATACACACCTGATAAATTATATCATGGTAGTGATAGTTTTTCGTATTCATTAGTTGACAATACCGGCAAAGTTTCCAACACTACAGTTACATTAAATGTTATCAACGTGCCTGATGCAGTAAACAATGTCCCAATAGCAGTGCCAGTACTCTTAAACGCTGTTGAAGATACCGCAATAACATACACAAACGCACAGTTAGTTGGCGCCAGCTTCGATGCTGATGGGCAAACTCTATCGGCGATAAATGTTAGCGCGACACATGGCACTGTTATTAATAATGGTAACGGTACTTGGACATTTACTCCGGATCCAAATTATAACGGTGTTGCCAAATTAAACTATGATATAAGCGATGGTATAACAACCGTACCGTCTTCAGCAACCATTAACATAGCGGCTGTAAATGACGCACCAGATGCTGCTTTGGTAACCTATAACATTAATGAAGATACTACCCTAATAATTAAAGAAGCAGATTTATTAGCTAACAGTGCAGATATTGATAGCACCAATGTTAGTATCAGTAATATCACCTCAACCCAAGGTATTTTAATCAACAATCAAGATGGTACTTGGAGTTTTACTCCTTCGGCTAATTTTAATGGTTCGCTAAATTTACAATATACAGTCACCGATTCTCAATACTCAACTAATGCAACGATACGCGTTAATGTTGCGCCTGTTAATGACATTCCAGTTTTGTCTGGATTAAATTTTACAGTTTTAGAAGATAATACATTGCTAATCAATGAAGCAGATTTAATATCACAAGCAACAGATGTCGATGGCGATAACCTCTCAATATCCAATATTTATGCACCACAAGGCACGCTAATTAACAACCACAATGGCACCTGGTCTTTTACACCAAATCATAATTTTAATGGTTCGGTAAATCTGAACTTTACTATTACTGATGGTAGTGCTTTTATTTCACAAATAGCACGGGTAAATGTAACTCCAGTTAATGATGCCCCCATCGTACCTGAAATAGAACTAGTTATGCTTGAAGATGGTTCATTAAGTATATCCTCAGCACAATTACTGGCAAATGCCACTGATATAGATGGCGATAATCTAGCTGTTATAAATCTCACCTCTCCTTCCGGAACATTAACTGATAATCAGGACGGAACCTGGACATTTCATCCTAACCATAATTTTAATGGCGAACTAGAGTTAAATTTTGGTGTTTCTGATGGGACGATCATAGTTTCTCAGAGAGTTATAGTTGATGTTCAACCTGTAAATGATGTACCAATTGTCCCAGAGGTTAATTTTAATGTTGATGAGGATAATAATCTACATTTTACAAGTGACGATTTGCTTGAATTTGCCACAGATGTAGATGGAGATCACCTTTCAGTAACTAATGTAACATCTCCGCTTGGAAATATAATAAATAATGGCGATGGTACTTGGAGCTTTGAAACCCCTCAAAATTTTAATGGTTTTATTGAATTAAATTTTACAGTTACTGATGGCCATACTTTTATCGATCAGATTGCTAATGTCAATGTTTCTCCGATTAATGATGTGCCAGTAGCCACTGATTTAGTCATGACAGTTACTGAAGATCATACAATTTTAATAAACGAAAGTGATTTATTAGCCAACGCAACTGATATTGATGGTGATAACTTGGTAGTTACCAATATAAGTGCACCTCAGGGCACATTAATTAACAACAATGATGGCACATGGTCATTCACACCTGCTCATAATTTCAATGGCAATTTAAATTTAAACTACTCAGTGTCCGATGGATCAATAACTGTTAACCAGCAAATATATTTAAATGTAACTCCTGCTAATGATGCTCCAGTGGCTGTACCTGTAACCCTATCTGCAGTTGAAGACACTTCTGTTACATTTACAACAGCACAATTATTAGGCTCAAGCTCAGATATCGATTCTGCTAATTTAGCAGTAGTTAATGTTACAGCAACTAATGGTTCT
>JAGVLG010000101.1 GCA_020054325.1 Gammaproteobacteria bacterium | reverse complement strand
GTTCTACAAATGGGTTTCGGAAGTCTTTTGGGTGGAGCGAGGACGTAATGGCGGACATTTTAGATAGTTGGATTAACAACTGTTCATGAAATCGCCCTACGGCTGATTATAGTGTTATAACCAGCCGTAACTCCTGAAAGGAGCATTTTTATAGGCTACCCAGACGCAGTCCTGGGCTGCTAGGCTGCCTTTGTTCTGCTATTTGCTTTACTGCATTTTCCAGATCATCGAATTCAAAGGGCTTAATGCCATCTTTGGCTCTTACCAAGCCCATAAGTTGTTGCAAATAATCACAAGCTTCAGTTTCATTTAAAATCCCATCATGACACTTTAAACCCCATTGCGCCCTTTCCCCCTCACCCATTAATTTATACTCACAAGCCTTATTCAACAAACAAACTATTTGATGCATGTATGTTAAGTAACGCCCTGCTTGATTAGCTTTGGGATTAATCACCGCGGTAATGTGGAGCATTTGTTCACCCTTCTAAATAATTTTTTGCGAAAATACATAAATCAGTGTTGTATGTCAATGAGTTTTCTTAATAGATGAGCATTTATTGATTAATTATTTATATTTTCTTTTCTCTTAGATCTTATGATTAATGTTAGCATCGATGCTGTCTGTGCATAACTAGATTAATTAAATATATTTCAATTGGTTAGAGCTTAGATAGCAATGTGTGCAACCGTCGTTAAAGCTTATGCATTAAATGTGAATAAGTCATTTTTATGTTGCATTGTGGATAAACAAGGCTTTTATCCACCACTTTTTGCAGCTTTCCTACTCACATTATCCACAAGAAGTTTTGCGTGGTTTGTAAGCTACGATCCAAAGTTTAAAAAATCAATAATAAAAATTATATCTTTATCTCTTTTTCTTTTTATAGTATTTATTAACTAGCGCTATATCTGTTGATAACTAATAAATTATTTTAATAATCATACTCTTAATTGGAGCTTGATCCTGGTAGTAAATGCCAATATGCCATGTGCATAGGATGTGGATAAAAACATATTGCATTTTATATGTGAATAACAGTAGACTTTTTCCACAGGGATACATTGGTGTGTTCAACAACAATTGCACAGCTACTGTGCATAACTTGCCTGCTTAACTAGATAACTATTCAAAATTAGCCAACTATAAGTGATTGGCGAAGAGGGGAGCTTACATTTGATCTCAACAACCAGAGAAGCAGTAGAGCTATCTCTATGGCAGAAGTGCCTGCAACAATTACGGGATATAATTCCGCAACAACAATTTAGCCAGTGGATAAGTCCGCTTCAGGCAGAGCAAACTAATGAGGGCGTAATTATATTTGCCCCAAACAATTATGTATTGGACGGCATCAAGCAGCAGTTTTTAACAACTATTGAACAAACCATTTCGGAGCTAAATGGCTGGGAGCCGATAAAGGTTTCTTTGGTAGTTGGCACTTCAAATATGCTGGGTAAGCCTAGCTTGCAACCTGTTAAACCAGAGAGCGAAATAGAGCCCTTAGTTGTCGAGCATCAGAGTAATTTAAATGTAAATTTTACCTTTGAGAATTTTGTAGAAGGTAAGTCGAATCAATTAGCAAAAGCTGCAGCAATGCAGGTGGCTGAGAATCCTGGTGGTGCTTATAATCCATTATTTTTATATGGTGGCGTAGGCTTAGGTAAAACCCACTTAATGCATAGCATTGGTAATTTAATTTTAAAAAATAAAAAAAATGCCAAAGTAGTATATTTGCATTCAGAGCGCTTTGTGGCCGACATGGTGCGTGCATTACAAAGCAATGCAATTAATGAATTCAAACGTTTTTATCGTTCTGTCGATGCATTGTTAATTGATGATATTCAATTTTTTGCCGGTAAAGAACGTTCCCAAGAGGAGTTTTTCCATACGTTTAATGCATTATTGGAAGGTGGGCAGCAGATTATTTTAACTTCAGATCGCTATCCAAAGGAAATTAGCGGTATTGAAGAGCGTCTTAAATCTAGATTTGGATCTGGGTTGACGGTTGCAGTACAACCTCCAGAGCTTGAGACTCGGGTTGCAATTTTAATTAATAAGGCGCAACAGAGTGGTATAGAGTTACAACATGAAGTAGCATTTTTTATTGCGAAGCGGATCCGTTCTAACGTGCGTGAGTTGGAAGGGGCGTTAAAGCGAGTGCTGGCCAATGCACATTTTACTGGTAGCGCAATTACCTTAGATTTTGTGCAAGAAGCTTTGCGCGATTTATTAGCGGTACAAGAAAAATTGGTATCGATCGACAACATCATGCGCACTGTTGCTGAGTACTACAAAATCAAAGTTGCCGAGTTATTATCAAAACGGCGTAGCAGATCTGTAGCGCGGCCAAGACAAATTGCAATGGCTTTATGTAAAGAGCTAACCAATCATAGCTTGCCAGAAATTGGCGATGCTTTTGGGGGACGAGATCATACAACAGTTTTACACGCTTGCAAGCAAATTAAACAATTGCGCGCTACAACTGCGGATATTGCCGAAGATTTTTCTAACTTGATGCGCATTCTTTCTACTTAGGTACATATATATGCGATTTGCTATTCAGCGCAGTACATTATTAAAATTGTTGCGCATTGTCGCAGGTGCAGTGGAGCGGCGGCATAATATTCCAATTTTATCGAATATTTTATTGCGAGCGGATAATGGTACTTTATCTGTTATTGCCACTGATCAAGAAGTAGAGCTTATTGGTATTGAACCTTTAGCAACAATTGAAGAACCTGGTGCCATCACGGTGCCGTTTCGAAAACTTAGTGAAATATCTAAGGCGTTACCTGAAGCTGCTGAATTATTATTTGAAGTGCAGGGCGATAGGGCCTTAATTAAATCTGGTCGCAGTCGTTTCACGTTGGCAACCTTGCCAGCAGAGCAGTTTCCAGATGTACAACAAGTTATTCCACAGCAAAATGCTAATACTTTTGCAATCTCAAAGAAACAATTTCGTTGGTTGGTAGCTAGGACTGCATTTGCCATGGCGGAACAAGATGTGCGTTATTTTTTAAATGGCATGTTGTTGGAGATCAAAAATAACCGTCTCTATTCAGTTGCTGCAGATGGGCATCGTTTAGCAATGAATTATATTGAGCTGCAAGAATCTGGATTAGTACCGATGCGGGTTATAGTGCCGCGCAAGGGTATTTTAGAGATCATGCGGATGGTGGATGAAGATGATGGTGATCTACAAATAACGATAGTAGCCAGCCATATTCAAGTACAAAGCAGGGGGGTTACGATAACCTCTAAGCTTTTGGATGGCAAATTTCCAGACTATGAGCGAGTTATACCGCGCGATGGTAACAAAGTAATTGTTGGTAATCGCGAACTACTTAAGGATGCGTTTCATAGAGCCTCTGCTCTTTTTAGCGAAAAGTTCCGGGGGGTGCGGTTGCGCCTATCCGAAGCACGTCTAAAAGTTCTGGCTAGCAATCCAGAACAAGATGAAGTTGAAGAAGATTTAGAGGTTGAATACCAAGGGCAAGAAATTGAAGTTGGTTTCAACGTTCGTTACCTAATTGATTTTTTAGGAGTAGTACAATCCGACTTGGTACGCTTTACTTTTAGCGACTCGAATAAGAGCGCGCTGCTCGAAGAGGTTGGCGGCGGCGGCGGGGCGTACGTTTTAATGCCAATTAGAACTTGAGGGATCCTAAAAAAAAATGTATACCTGAATATATGAATAAATTTTAAGGTGACTATTATGCTACAGGTCGATAGATTAGAAAAAAGTCAGGTTAATTTGGAAGCGATTGCTGGTGTAATAGTTGATTATGTCCGCGGTACTGACTCCTTGAATCAATCAGCCATATTTGAATTAATTATCAATTGCTTATCTGCTGAAAAAAAATCATATGAAGATTATGGCTATAGCACAGCACTATATCATCGGTTTGTAGGAAATGCGCAGATTGCAGAGCAATTGGGGGAGTTGATATCTGAGCTTAATATAATCCATGCTAAAAAAATCAATAAAGATGAGAAGGATTTTGATTTATTAGATAAAATCAAGGGTTTTTTTAGTAAAGGCGAATGGAAAGCTTGGGCCCCTAAGACCAAGTTAATTATTGCAATTTTGGCAGCCGCTAAATTCAAAATTGTAATAGAAGAGTTAATAACATTATTAGCTACAAATTCAGGTAAAGATTTCAACCAGGAATTCGAGTTGAAGCTAAGCCGGGCTAGAGAAAAGTACAACCGCGAATTGGCACCCAATCAAGCAGAAACAGAACAAGCATATCAACCACGGCTTACAACAGTACAACGGCCATGCGTCTCTCCTATTTGTGATGGATCAGATGATCACCAAGCTGCAGTTGCTGCAGCGGGGGTGCGGCGCAAGACAAGTGAAGATTTTCTTGGTGGTTTTAGTGCGGCATTGCGAAGTAGCGCGCGTGCTCTGGTCGAAGCGTTAGAGAATGCGCAAGAAAATCATGCTGATCCAAATGCTGGGGTTGAACCTATGGATAGGTATGGTAGTACACCTTGGATTTGATTTAGCATTTCATTAGGACAAAATGTTTAATTTGAGGGATGCCCTATATAGCTGCAGGGACGTAGTCAAAACCGCCGTAAGAATTTATGATATACGCCTGTTTAGCATTACTTTAGATCCTGATATTGCAGATCGGGATGCAAGCTATCGTCAAGGTCATTTAATATTTCAAGAAGATATTCCAGATATTAAACCGGGATTGTCGAGTAATCTTTGGCATATTATACCTTGCGGTAGTGGTATGCTTGGATTGAAAATGGCAATTAAAGAGCTATTAAATAATGATATCCATAGATTAGTATTAGGGTATGCACCAGATGTATTAATTGTGCATGATCCGCGTAATAAATTAATATGTCGTGCGAGCCGCAATATTGAAAATGCAGCAGTTTGGCACAAGCAATATCAGGAAAATCCTGTTGAATCGCGATTGCAACTAGGTAAACTTAACGTTTTATCTAATGGCGAATTACAAAATAATTTGGGGTATAAATCAAAATTATCCGGTTTGGCAACAATTGCGGTGTTAGCTTTTGTTTTAGGAGAATCTGATTTACATAGTGGGCAATATTTATTACAACATAATGAACTTGCGCCGCAGCAGAAAGTATGGCGCATTGATTTTGCTGGATCATTTACGGCGGATTACCCTATAAACCAAGAAAATTTAGATAAATTGCCGTGGTATAATTCTCCATATGCTGGAATGCAATTTAAAATGGCAGAACATTTATGTACAGCTATTGGTGATTCTGCAGATTTTAAACAAGAAAAAATCCAGGCAATTGCAGTGCTTATTGCCAAATATGATCTTATGCTAGCGCGGCTAAATTATTATTGTGATCTTGCTAATTATGATACCGAGATGCTAAAGGAAATTTTAAGCGAAGACGAACTGAATAATTTGGCTGTAGAATTAAAAGCCATACACGCAGATTTTATTTCATGGTTAAATCGTATAAACAATAGAGCTTTACAAGAATATATAACTACTTCACCTAGCTACCCTGTTTTAAAGCCCGAAACGCTGTCTTAAGCCAAGTATTTTGCCTAATGCTACTCTAGCTTTATATTCCAGCATCATGCGATCAATTTTTATTTGCACATCAGCGCGTTTTAATCCATGGTTCGGATCAACATGATAATCAATCGGATATTTGTTATCACGATTGGTAAGATTTGGGTTGCCGCCATTAAATAGTAATAATTCAGCAAGGCTATTCCAAGAGTTGGTTTGCATTACAGCATGATGCATTGCGGTGTTGCCATCGCTATCTACTTCGTTAGGATCGGCGCCATCTTCAAGGAGCGATTTAGCTTTTTTAGAATTGTTATTTTGAATGGCTTTTATCAGCGCTATTTCGGAGGCTCGTTTGCCACTACTGGGTTTTTCGGGAGTAAATAAATTAAAAGCAAAGCTGAAAGGATCGGTCGGCTGTCGTACTTGATAAGCAAGTGTTAAGCCAAGATATGTTGCTGCTACAGGGATCTTCCTGAATAATAAACTGCGCATGGCGTATATCTCCTGAATTTGCCTGCCTTCTCTCTTCGTTAAAGTTAACCCTTTTTGTTGCAGCTAGCAATCTTAAAATTGTTTAAAACCCTGATTTTTGGTACCATAACCTAATTAAACCGCTGTTTTCAGTTGGTTGGGTGTTAGTTTACAAACATTATGACGCAAATAAAGCAGCTGATCATTAGCAATGTGCGCAATCTGAGCTCGATTGAGCTTACTTTGGCTAAGAAATTCAACATTTTTGTTGGGGCAAATGGTAGTGGCAAGACTAGTTTACTAGAAGCGGTGCATTTGCTTGGTTTGGGGCGTTCTTTTCGAGCGCGATCTGTACACCAGATCATAGCTTTTAATGCGGATGAATGCATTGTACGAGCTCAGGTAGAGGCGGTTAGGGTAGATAACGATAATAACAACTGGCACGATTCATTAGTTTGGGTTGCCGTCAAAAAGGGCAAAAGCGGTGTTTCTGATTTTAGAATCGGAGAGCAGTGTAACGCTACGGCAGCAGAGTTAACTAGCCTTCTACCGTTACAATTGATAGACGTAAATAGCCCAGAGTTATTGCTGGGGGGGCCCAAAAATCGGCGCCAGTTTATTGATTGGGGTGTGTTCCACGTGGAACACACATTTTTAGAAGAGTGGCGCATGCTGCAGCGCGCTTTGGAACAGCGAAATGCCCTTTTAAAGCAAAAGCAAGCTTCTAAAGAGTGGAGCGAAGTATTTGTTAAGTATGCTCTATTGTTAGATAAAGCTCGAAGAGCATACTTAAATGATTTTACAGTAGTATTGCTGCAATTATTAGATGAAATGCTGGGTATTACTAATGTAAGGCTAAATTATCAGCCGGGCTGGAGTGGTGAAGTTGATCTTGTAACAGCAATGGAGCGGACACTTAAGTTAGATTTGGCTTTTGGCTATACGAATTGTGGGCCGCATCGAGCTGATTTAGAGGTGCTGATTGATGAACGGCCTGCAAAAGAGGTTTTATCGCGCGGCCAAGTTAAGATGTTTATATGCATTATGTTTTTGGCCCGAGCCAGGTTAGTACGACAGCGTCATAGCATTTTTTTGCTGGATGATCTGCATGCTGAGCTAGATCGGCATAGTTGCAGCTTGCTCCTAACAGCACTGGACAAGCTGGATTGCCAGGTTCTTATAACTGGAATCGAAATGGATTTGATCAAAAGAAGTGTTGCAGGATTTGAGCGTAAATTGTTCCACGTGGAACGTGGGATAATACAGGAGTTGGTGTGGCAAGAAGAGGCTGAAGTAGTTTAATACAGTTTCCTCAATATACCATGCATGAGATACGTTTAGTTGGGGTTACATTAAAGGATGCTTGTTCCACGTGGAACAAGCTTGTGTGAGCGGAGATTAGGGTAATGAACATGTCAGTGAAATCTGAGTCAGAGTATAATTCCTCGAGTATTAAGGTTCTCAAGGGGCTTGATGCGGTTAGAAAACGTCCAGGAATGTACATCGGTGATACTGACGATGGCACCGGCTTGCATCATATGGTGTTCGAAGTGGTGGATAACTCGGTAGATGAGGCATTGGCTGGGCATTGCACCCATATTGATGTGATTATTCATGCAAATGGTAGTGTAACTGTTAAAGATGATGGTCGTGGTATCCCTGTTGATATGCATGAGGAAGAGGGGCGCTCCGCCGCTGAAGTTATTATGACAGTGTTACATGCCGGCGGTAAATTTGATGCGAATTCGTACAAAGTTTCTGGTGGCTTACATGGCGTGGGCGTTTCAGTGGTAAATGCTCTGTCAGAAAAGCTGCATTTAAAGATTCGTCGTGATGGTAAGGTTTATGAGCAAGATTATAGACTAGGTGAGCCCGTAGCCCCACTAAAGGAAACTGGAGTCACTGACGAGCGTGGCACGGAAATTAACTTATTGCCGTGTAAAACAATTTTTACTATTACTACTTTTAGCTATGATATCTTAGCAGTTCGGTTACGAGAATTATCTTTTTTGAATTCTGGGGTAAAAATTCATCTATACGATGAACGTCCTGGTGGCAAAGAAGACACTTTTGCTTATGAAGGCGGCTTAAAAGAGTTTGTGCGGCATTTAAATAAAAATAAGACTCCAATTAATGAGGATATTTTTTATTTTAATGGTGAACAGGATGGCATTGCGGTAGAAGTGGCAATGCAGTGGAACGATACTTATACAGAAAATGTTTATTGTTATACCAATAATATTCCGCAGCGCGATGGAGGTACTCACTTAGCTGGTTTTAGAGGAGCATTGACCCGTACACTTAACAATTACATAGAAGAAGAAGGGTCAGCCAAAAAATCTAAGGTAACAGTAACTGGGGATGATGCGCGTGAAGGTTTGACAGCAGTATTATCAGTCAAGGTACAAGATCCAAAATTCTCTTCCCAGACCAAGGACAAACTTGTTTCATCGGATGTCAAACCCGCGGTAGAAGCCTTGGTGGCGGAGCGACTTCAAGAATTCTTGCTGGAAAAACCAGCCAATGCGAAGGCAATTGCTGCTAAAATCGTCGAAGCTGCAAGAGCACGCGAGGCTGCGCGTAAAGCCCGCGAAATGACCCGGCGTAAAAATGCATTGGATATTGCTGGCTTGCCTGGAAAATTAGCCGATTGCCAAGAAAAAGATCCAGCATTTTCAGAGTTATTCCTAGTTGAGGGCGATTCTGCGGGCGGATCTGCCAAGCAAGCGCGCGATCGTCGTACCCAAGCAATCCTGCCACTCAAGGGTAAGATTTTAAACGTTGAAAAAGCACGGTTTGATAAAATGCTAGAAAGTGCTGAAGTTGGTACGCTTATTACGGCATTAGGAACCGGGATTGGCCGTGAAGAGTACGATCCAGAAAAACTACGCTATCATCGGATAATTATCATGACCGATGCTGACGTTGACGGATCACATATCAGAACATTGCTGTTAACATTTTTTTATCGGCAAATGCCAGAATTAATCGATAGAGGTTATGTATATATCGCACAACCGCCATTATATCGAATTCAAAAGGGCAAGCAGGTTAATTATGTTAAAGATGATAAGGCTTTAGAGGATTTTCTTACCGATTTAGCCTTAGATGGCTCGCAATTATACGTTAATCCACATGCCCCAGCGATAACTGGTACCAAACTTGCAGAGATTGTGAATCAATATCGGTTAGAAATGAACACTATGAAGCGTTTATCACGTCGTTATCCATTAGCAATACTTGAAGCATTAATTTATGCTCCGGCATTAGAGCTAGAAAAGATGCATGATGAAGTATTTATGCATCAGTGGGTAATGACATTGCAGCAAATAGTGAATGCTAGAAATGAAAGCGAGGCAGTTTTATATAATATTGCTATAGTCGCACATAAAGAGCGTAACGCTTTTATTCCTACAGTTGCCGTTACTGCGCATGGCGTTGAAACTATTTATCCTTTCACGATGGATTTCTTTGCTACTACAGAGTATCAAGGGCTTGTAGCGCTTGGTAAGACTTTAGACGGGCTATTGGAGCCAGGTGCTTATATTGCACGTGGGGATAGAAAGCAAGCTATAACTGACTTCAAACAAGCATTAGATTGGTTAATGGTAGAGGCTAAAAAGGGCCAACAAATCCAACGTTACAAAGGTCTGGGTGAAATGAATCCTGAGCAGCTTTGGGAAACCACTATGGATCCAAATATACGGCGTATGCTACGGGTTAAAATTGAAGATGCAGTGGCGGCAGATGGCATATTTACCTGCTTAATGGGTGATAATGTGGAGAGCCGTCGCGATTTTATTGAATCAAATGCATTACAAGTGGGGAATTTGGATATTTAAAGTTACAATCATCGCTTGATAATAATAATTTGGAGTGCAAATGAATAGTACTAATATTAATGATGAAAGTCATTTAAGTGTCATAGATGAGGGCGGTGTTTTTTTGGCTTTCTGGTAATTGGTGGGATTTCACTTGGCTATTATTGCTATAAAAAGTTGCCGGTGGTTTTATTCCGCTATAGAATGCTGAATACTCACAGTATAATTATACGATTACACTTCCTCACACCCCCAACGCACGAATGTACCAGCAATAAGCTGAGCTTGATTAAACACATTAGATGGGATAGTTTTGGCTGACTATTGCACATATCCAGCCAAAACTATGGTAAATAATGTACTTTTGGCTGATTATCCGTCAAAAGTAGCCAAAACTACTAGTTAGTATTCGATACTAGGGTGGGACGGAAAATTATTCTTAAAAATTTTGCTGTGTTAAAATGGCAAGATTTACAATAAGCATGTTTCATAATAATAATCTTAGAGGGGCTCGAGCGGTGAATAATTCCGATAGTAATGTTCTGATTAACCTAAATAGTGAAAAGTCTGAGGGCTTTTGGTCAGGTGTGATTGTCATATTTGTGATATGGCTTAGCTATTTTTTTTACATACATATCCAACTAGAAAGAATGCTAGACGAACATGGCGTGTGCTTTCGCTTTCAACAACGAATGTATGAGCCATTGGTTTACCATAGGGAATATGCAAATCGTTTGGCAGTAAGGGCTGCAGCCCTAGGTCTTATTGCATGGCTGGCTACTTTTTTTCTGGCTTATAACATTGTTGATTCCAAAGAAAATCTTAATCGTAAAGTAGCAAATCAAACTGCTTTCTTTGGTAGTTTTTTGGTTGCCATACTGCCACTAATGGTTGTAGAAATCAAAGCCGCAGAAATGCGAATGCGCGTCAATCGGCCAGTGACTTGTTTGGACAGACTAACTTTATGCTGTGCTTCCGCTATTGCTTCTCGACCACGTTTTGGCCTAACTGCGTTTCGTTCGCGACGTAATGCAAATGCAGCAACAAATAATGCAGCAGAGCCAGAGGTACATGTTGTTGCAAGCGCACCTCAACAAGGTACGAATGTGCTGGCTATAGGTTGAATTTGATTAAAACAAAATAATTTTAGTCAAAAGATATTTAAACTATGGTTTTAGCTCGCATTTCCTCCTTTATTAATTAGCTATAGTAAGCTCTTCTGTTAATTCATTGAAAATTTTTATAGGGGACTGTTTATAAACTAATTTAAATCTATCGATTTCTATTAACTCTAATAGGGCTGGATTGATCCATTTAATAGCTTCAATCAATTCATCATGATGCTCAGACAAATTGCGCCAATGCCAAATTGAGCCGTAATGGAAAATCCTATTTCTAAGACTTCGTACTTGATCAAAGCGTTTTCTAATTTTGTCAATCGTGAACCCATGTGCGTTTGGAAAAACTGTTTTTTTTAACTGCGGCCATAATAACTTCCTGTATTCGAACGGACCGCTTAGTAACGCAGTCCAAAAGCCAAAGCTCAGTTCAGCTATAAGGTGGCCTTCGTCTAACTTACCGATTTTTCTTAAATTGCGGATATGAAGATCAATCTTTTGTTGCCAGTACTCGTTCAGTCGTTCGAGTATTTCCTTATTTCGATTTAATAACCAGCTCTGATCTTTTAACAATGGCCCTATTTCTACATGTAGGCGATTTCTAATAGCAATTTCAATAGTATGTAACAATGGATAAAGCGCTTCACTTAAAGCAATATTCCATTTGTATAAGTCTAATGGCTGAACGCCATAGAAGTGGTATTTTCCCAGCCTCTGGGCTGATAGGCATCTATAAATTTCCTTTTGTTTTTGTTGCATACTGCGTTGTTTTATCCTAAACTAACCTAATGACGCCCGGTGTTTCTCGCTATAGCAGAACCCGGGATTTTTTTGCCCGAAGAATTAAATTCTAGGGCAGATCATGAAGTAAAAACCAAGCAACTCTCAACAGAGCAACATAATACAGATGCTTGCGAATATGTGCAATAATATTTTTACAATTATAATGATCGTTTGGGGATGCAAGCTTATTATAGAGCACTATTAATAGTCATGAGTGGGGCAGTTGCACTATGGCTTAGGAGCGCTAGGTTTATGTGCCGAGCTTGTAGTGTGAGTTGCGATTACTTCATCAAAAGCTTTTTGTAGATCATCTTTAGTAATTGGGTTGTTCTTATATTTAGCGTAGAATTCTACGCGATCTTTATCCTCAAACCTAGGCATAAATTTTCGACAAAACTCAGCTTTTACTACATCAACTTCAACATCAATATTATCAACAACATTTATGCTCATTAAATAATCAAAATATGAAAATATAGCCCTTCGAAATGCAGCTTCGTCTAATGGATTAATAGCTGATTTCGACAATACGTTATTTAAAGAGATATTAACTTGTGCTAGCAGTTCTGTTTCTTTTAATAAATTTGCTAATTCTTCTCTAAGCTTTTCATATTCGTCGTGAGATTTTTGTTTAACTTCATGGTCTGCAACAGCAACATAAAGCATGTGCATGTAGAATTTGTCTTCCTCAGTAAAATCTTCGAATTGCTGATTACCTCTGAATCGAGTACCACTTTCACGCTGTGCAATCATAATCGTTCGTATTGCTTCAATAAATTCTTCTACAGTTTTATACTTAGCAGTAAGTGCGGCATTGCGGGTTTGTAACATTTCGCTATTTAAAGGTTCAGAATTAGCTAGCTCGATCTGTTGTTTGCCATCAATTGGTATATAAGCGGTTGCGGTATTTAAGGCAGTGAATGTTTCAAAAGTATTTAACAAATTGGCACGAACTGTTTTAGCATCTATCGTTTCTGGAGCTTTGCGCTTGCCGCTTTCTATGGTACCAATTTGGAACGCTTCTTGTAGTTTTTCCTTTATTAAATTTACCATCAAGGTGGTGGCTTGGTTACGTACTTCTTGCTGTTGCGTTATGCTAAACGCCGGATGCGATTCATATACGTGAATAAAACGCCCTAAAGCCCCAGCATAACAAGATACATCAACGCCGACTCTGTTACCTTCTATAACTCCAGTTTGAGCAACTTCACGTTGATTATTAAAACATTGCATAATCAAGTTGTATGTAAGATCATTTTTTCTTGCTTCAGATAGCTTTGGATCAGCGGCTAGTGCTAAATTGTAACGCAAGGCGTCAGACATAGCCCTTTTAGTTAGAACCGCTTGGGTATCAAAGTTGAATTCTCCTAATTCTTCATCTGACATTAGTGTCTCTGCAAAATCTGGGGTAAAACCCTGCAACCAACGCCATGCAGCGTGATTTATATCATCAGGATCCATAAAATATTCTTGTTGTTCTGCGCTTGCGCCTTGCTCTATTAAAGCTGCCCTGTTATTCGCAATGAATACTTGTTGCGGTGACATTTCATCTAAAGTAACGCTTGAGGGGCACATTTGCTCTAAGATTATTTTTCGAATTTGTTGCAGTGCCTGTTCTTTTGATGGCGTATGAATTTGTTCATTTTGTAAGTACGCAACTACCGCACTTGTATCATTTATTACCTTTTGGCTTGCAATATGCGAAGATTGGAAATTGCCTTGGCGTAATTCTGGATGTTCTTCGTATAGCTTAGTACGGTATAATACTTCAGCTTGCCAAATTGTTCTGGACATTAAAACAGGATGATCGGATAAGTTCAATTTATGGTGTAATAAGTTTAGATCAGCAGAAATTTGTTCAAATACTTCTCGTAGTTCTGGATATTGACTTAAAAGAATAGTTCTTGCAGCTTCACTAGTATAAATGCTCTTAATTGCTAGCGCATCAGCATACTTTAAAAAATCAGGATGACTTATAATTCTGATTAGTGGTTCGGTATTAACAGGTAAACAATCTAGCGATATACGCAATACATTACTTAATAGAAATCTGTAATCAGACAAAGGTGATGAGATGATGTTACATAATAATTTATGGTTCTTAACGGGATCCTTTGCAATTAGCTCTTTTGCTCTTTTGACAATGATAACCAAAGACTGACTAGGGAGTTTGGCATTCTTAAAAAAAACCCTATATTTTTCTGAGGAACTAACCGCTACCAGAGTCGCAAGGGCATCTGGCTGCTTAAAAGTTTCACTATGTGTAATAACTTCTTTTATATTTTTTTCTACAAACGATTCCATAAGAATTAGAAGTTGCTCTGAAACTGGGAGAGATTGTGATGTATGAAAATAGAGACTGTTCAATATAAATAATATTGCTTGAACCTTTAGCTCAAATGTCGTTGCGTTGCTAATTACAAAATTTAATTCATAGTTAAAGTGTTTGTCAAAGTGAGTATTATCTAATATTATTGAATAACAAATGTCTAGTGCTAAAGCTTTAAATAATTTTTCCCCGTCTTGGTCTTTATATAAATCACCAAACCATAGACTTGCTTGTGCATGCATTTTGGCTGAACTTAAGTTTATTTTATTATCAATAATAAATCTAGCCAATAGCTTTTGCATTTCAATATGATTAGGTAATTTTGAACTAAGCGTTACATGTAGTTCCCTTAACAAAAGGTAGTTAATTCTATCTAGAGGCTTGATAACACCTATAAAATCCCGGGCAATATCCTTATCTTCTAAGCAAAAGTTAACCAAGTGTATACGCCCATTATCAATCGCGATTTGCAATAGTTGTAAAGGAGATTCTATAGAATCTCCGAAGACTTTATTTGAGGAAAGAAATCCAGACATCTCTTTCATAGATGTGAAAAATAGTTGCGGCTGATCAATGCACTTATCAATTAGCAATTGTTTGAAGTTAGCATCATTAGCGCTTAATGCAAACTCAAAAAATGCAAAATTGGTGGCCAAAGCAGAGTCTTCATCTTTGATGCATCTCCTGATTACTTCAGTGCCCAGGTTACGTTGTTTTTGGATCAAAAGTAATTTGCCGATATTTTTGAGAGCCGCTTTGGGGTCTTCTTTGTATAGAGCTTTGGTGTAGCAAACTAATAGGTCTATTAGTTTGCTACTTAGAGGTTCTCTCTCACCTCCCAACATTAAAACTTGGTTAATGACAAATAAAATTTGCTGATTGCTTACATCTTGACTGATTTTTGCTTGGCCACTTCCGTTGGCCTGTGCAATTTTGCTCATCAGCAAATCAATAAATTCATTTATTATAACACCCGAGAAAGCTTGGGCAGACAAAAAAGAAAAATCTCTAGCGTAATAAGCATTTAATACACTGCTAATCAGTGCGTCATCTTTTGCTTTATCGAGTTTGTTGATAGTCTTCATTAGATGAGTTCCAATAAATTGTTCTATTGGAACAAGGAACAACCAACCAAATCCAGTAAATCTAGTACCTAGTTCACTAGAATGCTGAGTCATAAAATCAAGGAACACTGTTAATAATGTCTTTACATCCGCTTCATCAGTTGTTCTTTCTATGAGAGCATGCAATTTATCTTTAGCATGCTTAATCTCAGTATATTTCTCAGATGGATCCGTTTTGTTAATTCCAGCAAAGATGATCGCGAGCTGATCTGATGCGTGCAATCTATAAAAAATTGCATCGCGAGATTTATAAGTGTCTAGTCCTACAAACAAAGGTGCGATTTTATCATTTACTCTAATGTTGCGGCTGATAATGAAGTTTGCTAGAGCCTCTTGAACGATTTGAGATTGAGTATTTTTTCTCAATAGTTCCAATAATTCCTCGATATGATTGTCTTGCTGCAGTAGTAAAGTCAGTTCGGCAGCGATATTCGCATCTTCAAGACAGTATATTATTAGTCCCCCTTCTTTATGCTCGAGAGCATATTTAAGTAAATTAAGACCATCTCTTAGGTGCTGCCATTCCTTATTCACTGCTTGCATAACGTCATGTATATCTTTAAAAATAGTTAGCGGTTGATTTAAAAATACACGTTTAACAAATGAAGAAACATTAGAATTTTTGTATAGGAAATCCCAAACATCAGGATTGGTTGCCGAGGAACCACCATCTTCATTGAGACAGTATCTTATTAGCTCCAAAAGTACATTAGCATTTCGAGTTGTCCGTCCTATATCTGATAAAATATGAAACAATAAATCAGTTCGGCGTTTATAAATATTTTTAATAAATGCTTTAAATTCTGGAAGCGCAATGATTGCCATTGCAAAGGTATCGGATTTTAATAGTTCTTTTAAAATTGTATATTGGATAGTACTACGCAATACATCATCTGATAAAGCCTCATTCAATACGTCTGTTTGGAGTGTATCTGAAAAAATCAACTCCTTTAATGGGAATTGCTCGGGATTTAGACCAAACTTAATCAACTCCATGGGGCCATATGTGCTAATGAAAACTGTAAACCAATTGATAAGCTCTTTTTTATCATTTGATGTAATATTTAATGACTGAACTAACCACAGCTCATGAAAGAGTAACTCTAAGCTACTAAGCAAGGTTCTCCCTTGCACCTCAAGTAATAAGGGATGTTTCAACCACATCTTTTTATGAGTGAGGGAAAGTTCGATAATAGGGTTATCAACTAAAAACATATTGTTAAAAATGTCACATACATAAGTGTAGTGTTTATCAATAGAGTGCTTACTATTTTTTCTTAACAGAATCTTTGCCACTTCGCAAAATTGTACTTTAATTTCCTTTACCATCTCATCAGTTGGGCTTTTATTTGCATTCAAACTTGCTGCAAACGCAGTAGATAAATATTTCAGAAAAGCATGTATGCTACCAATTGTTCTATCTTTCCAAATCAAATTTATTGCATCAGTTGCAATTAAACGGGATACAAATTGCTTTAAATTTTCTAAATTACTGAAATACTCCAGTGCTTGGGTTTGGAAAGTACCTGATGCAACGAGTTCATCTAAACGGGTAAGAACTTCCTTCAACCGATCAGTATCGAGTGTATAGCCAGTTGCAGAATCGTTTGGCTTAAAAATGTCGAATGAATTGTTGACAGGCATAATTTTTATCTGCTCTCAGTAATAATAATTTTGACGGTTTTTTTGTAATAAAGTTCTGGTGGATTTATCAACAGTAACTGATTCTGACCTACATATTAACCGAGCTGGGTAGTTCTGGCAAGTGGGTGGCTATACAAGCATTTTTTATTAGGTATTTTTAGATATTTGCTGCTCTAAGGTTTTTATATGTTGAAGGATTTCCTGACCGATTATCTTTGGGCCTTGCCGCATGTAGACGTCCGCAACTGATTTTTAATACCAAAGAATTTGCTCGCGCGATCCGTTAAATCTATCCCAAAAAGTCTCGCCATCTCGCATATATCCAGCGACTATATCGCGGATATTATCAAGCTTGTCGGCAGCAGATACTAAACGTGCTGAATTTGAATGGGTTGG
This sequence comes from Gammaproteobacteria bacterium, assembly GCA_020054325.1. Classification (GTDB taxonomy): domain Bacteria; phylum Pseudomonadota; class Gammaproteobacteria; order UBA6186; family Azoamicaceae; genus JAGVLG01. The sequence continues at coordinate 12,042 of JAGVLG010000101.1, read as the reverse complement.
TAACTCGGTGATGTATTTTTGCTTTCTGGTAAGCCAATCTGGTTTTGGATCTTCAAAGGTGTCGCTGCAGTCTTCAACGATCTTGGCGACTTCTGTACCAAAAGTATCGCGAATCAGCTTCAAAGTTGGTAAACCACCCTGATCTTCTGCGGCATCATGTAGTAATGCAGCTATTGCTTCAGTTTCTGTACCGTTATTCTTCCAAACTATAGCTGCAACACTTTCCAGGTGAGAAATGTAAGGTATATTGGTACCTTTACGCATTTGCTTTTGATGCAATGTTAAAGCCATGTTTAATGCTTGGTAGTAACGTTCGGTAAAAGCCAATAATACTCCTTAAAATAATCAGGTTACATGAATAAATATAGCTCATTTAGCAAAGTAGGATGACATGATAATTAACGGGGGCATAACTATAAAATTTACTAGTAAGTTGAGATTGCATTGATAAATTATGTTAGACTTGCTGCAGAATTTTTTAGGAGTACAAAGATGCAAGAACCAGAAATTTCTAAATTAATGTTAGCCGCACTAAAACTGGTCCGTTATAATTTGATTTTTAGAATTAAAATTATTGATTTAATAGGTCAAAAAGGTCATGCTGATGATATTCGCCAGGCAACCCGAGCGATCCATGTTAAGGCGGTTGCTACAATAACTAATTGGATTAAATATTGGTCACACAAACCAATCCTAGAAAAGTTCGACGCTTTCAATGCCATAATTACCTATCTTGCAAGTATATCGCAAAATGAGACTGATGCTTTAGAAACTTTACAAGCATTAAAACAAAGCATGGGTAATGAAACTGGCGCAATTTTTGATGAGGCGCTACAAGCTCATATCAATTTAAAGAGGCAAACTGAAGGTTTGCAAAACTCGTTAAATACAGCAAAACAAAAAATTGATATGTATGCTCAAAGCCAAAAACCTAATTTACTAGATGCTGATCTCAATAAAAAACGTACCGAGCTTATTGAAAACCTTAAACAAAATATTACCGGACCAAAATTATAGATGCTTGAATATAGCGGAATATGTTTAATTGCTGCAGCCTCAATAGCCTTTCTAAATTTTTCTAGAAGGGTTATTTATGCTGCTTTAACATTTTGTTTGGCAGTATGCATCTATCAGCAGGTGGTTACTTTTTTGGGCTTGCTAGAATTATTCATTTTGGCAATGTTGTTGGTGGTATTCTATGCCCAGCAAGGATCGTGGGCTGGGCGCATGACTGCATTTATAATGTCATGCGTGCTATTGTCAGGGTTGGCGTTACATGCATTGCCAGGTTTTAACAATTACATTTTATTTGATCATATCGTAATTTCTGCAGCATCAACGCCATATACCCTTTATATCAATTTTGATAAAACTTTTGCTGGACTGATTATTTATAGTTTTAGCCCATATTTGTTAATGCAAGAACCATTGAATTTGTCAAAATATAAACTAACCATATACATTGCAGTAGTTGCAATTATTACACTTTTAGTTCCTGCGCTACTTACAGGATACATCCGTTTTGATCCAAAAATTCCAACTATATTTGTACCGTGGTTATTATGCAATTTATTATTAGTCTGCTTTGTTGAGGAAGTTATTTTTAGAGGATTCCTACAGGCCACCTTACAATCCTGGTTTGATAAATTTAAGCATGGTTATTATTTGCCGTTATTAATGACGGCAATTATATTTGGGGTTTCACACTATAAATCGGGAGTGTTGATGGTTATTTTTTCAAGTGTTGCAGGATTATTTTATGGTTATGCATACAAGCGTACGAACAACATCAAGAGCCCTGTATTAGTGCATTTTGCGGTAAACTTAAGCCATCTAGTTCTATTTAGCTATCCGGCAGCTCGGTAATAATGAATTCAGGTGTAGAGCCACCCAATAAAAAGAATATTATAATGTGTTTAGAAGTATTGTAATTATTATGGGTGGTAAGTAGTAAGAAGTGATTAAAAAGTTTAAAGCCTTTTCTCTTATTGAACTAATGGTTGTAATTGCAATCGTTGGCATACTGTCAGTGACAGCCTTTCCGGCCTACAAAAAATATATAGACAAAGCCAATATGCTTGAACTTGCTTCATTAATCCAGCAAGAAAAAGCGGTGATGATGCAACAGTTTATCACTGGGATGCCCGTTACAGGCGATACAACTTTATCGAATGACTACGGTAGCATACTCTCGGTAACGCAATTTTCTGGTCTTTTACAGTTTAGGATCTTGTTAACTCCAGCTGCGAGCGGGGGATTTTCATTTTTAACAGCTGATGCCACACCAGCGGTAATGTTAATTGAAGGCACTTATGCGCAAAATCCAAATTTGTATGATTCAAATAGTTCAGATTTAATCGTCTGGACTTGTACATTGATATCGCCTTTTGGTAGTAGCGATGCGCATAGTTTCTTGCAATATTTCCCGGAAGGATTTAACTGTTCAGCCAGCTAGCCTTTAGGTTGCATGAGTTGCTTTTGTGATTCAATCCAAGATCGAGCTATTTCAGTAATGGCAGTGGCGTCTTGGCCTTGCGTAGCAATAGCTGCTCCTATAATTACCGTAATTGTACCAGGTTGCTTAATCCAGGGACCGCGTGGCCAAAAGTTACCAGCATTATGTGCAATTGGAACAACTGGAACATTTGCTGCAATAGCTAAAGCTGCTCCAGAGCGGCTATACCGCCGTTCTACTCCAGGAGCAACTCTTGTACCCTCAGGATAAAAAACCACACACCGGCCGCTTTTAATGCGTGCTACGCCCTTTTCTAAGGTGTCACGCACGGCATTAGAGCTACTGCGGTCAATTGCAATAGGCTTGATTAATGCCAAACCCCAACCGAAAAAAGGAATGAACAATAATTCCCGCTTTAGTACCCAGCTTTGCGGTGGTAATAAAACTTGCATAAAAATAGTTTCCCACATCGATTGGTGGTTACATAACACTACGAATGGAGCAGCAGGTAAATTTTCCCGGTTTAATACTTGGTACTTTAAGCCACAGCTAACCTTGGCCCACCAAATAAAAATGTGCGACCAGCTGGTAATAATACGGTAACAGACAATATCTGGAAATGGGGCGCAAAGCCAACCAAAGGTCGCAATTAATATGGTTGCAGGTATTATCACTAGATAAAACGCGCCTAATCTTAAGGGCCATAATATTGTTTTCATGATAAAATGATCCGAGTTGCAGCAGCTAAATCTTCAACAATGGTAATTTGTTGTTTTTCGTCATCAGTTAGTTCTTGCAGGGTTTGTGCACCATGGCTATCTGCACTGGTTACTAAAAATACCTTACATTTTGTAGCTAGCCCGAGTTCAACATCGCGCTTTGAATCACCGATAAAGATCGCATTATGTTTGGAGAAGTCATCCATGGCAAAACCATGATCTCTAGCAATTTGTTCAAATAATCCTGGTTTAGGTTTCCTACAATTACAACCATCATTTGGGCCATGCGGACAATAGTATATTTCAGAAATCTCGCCACCAAATTTTTTAACAGTGTTAATTAATAATTCATGAATTTCTTTTAAAGTATCCTGGCTGAAGTAGCCGCGGGCAATACCAGATTGATTGGTAGCAACACATATGGTGTAACCAGCTTGAGTAAGAGCAGCAATAGCTTCCATGCTACCTGGGATCGGATGCCACTCTGCAGTATTTTTTATGTAGTGTGGCGATTCTTTATTTATAACGCCGTCGCGATCCAAAATTACTAATTTCATAGCTGTGACACATCCGCCACTTTGAGGAATAAACTACGCAGCTTTTTGAGCAAGTTTAAACGATTATCGCGCATGGTTGGATTGGGATCCATTACCATGACATTGTTGAAGAATGCATCTATAGGTGCTTGTAATGTTGCTAAGCTTTTTAAAATACCACTGTAGTTTTTAACTTTTTCTAGTGGCACAATTTGGGTTTCTTGGTTTTGGATTGCTTGGTACAGATCTCTTTCCTCATTAGTTGCAAATAAGTCTGGTTGGATTGTACTAGTAGTAACGTTAGTATCTTGGGCACTCTTTTCGAGTAAATTTTGAACTCTTTTATTCGCTGCAGCGAGGCTTTCAGCTTCTGGCAAGGCTTGGAATTCAGTTACCGCCTGGATGCGTTTGGCAATATCGCTAGGGCGATATTCTTGTTGCGGATTTGTAACAATTGGATCTAACGATACCGTTGCCATAACTGCAGCTATAGTTTTAGGATTAGCATTTTTTGCTAAGAATAATGATTTTAAGCGATCTGATAAAAATTCATATGTGGCAGTAGTTGCCGCATTTACGTTGCTAGAAAATTCATCGCCAGAGTTTTTAGCAAGACTAAAAATCTGCTTTAAAGGGAGATCAATATCTTTTTCTATAAGGATCCGCAATATCGCAATGGCCTGACGTCGTAAACCGTAGGGATCTTTTTCACCGGTTGGGAAATTGCCAATACCTAACATACCGACTAAAGTATCGATCCGATCTGCTAGTGCAATAATTATACCAATATCAGTTTGAGGTAAAGAATCTTCAGCAAATTTAGGCAGGTAATGCTCTTTGATCCCAATTGCTACGGCATCAGCTTCTTGATCATGCTTGGCATAATAGCAACCCATAATGCCTTGTAGTTCTGGGAATTCGTATACCATGCTGGTTAATAGATCTGATTTACAAAGTTCAGCACAGCGCTCTAGATCTTTTATATTGATGTTATGGAATTTTTTATTGTATTCATTGGTTGCGATTGCTGCAGCTAATTTTTTGATACGCTCAGTTTTGTCAAATAGGCTGCCAAGTTTTTTCACATACAGGATATTTTTTAAAGCATCGCGTCTTTGCTGTAAACTTTGCTGTTGATCTTTGTCAAAATAGAATGCAGCATCTGCTAAACGTGCCTGCATTACTAATTCGTTGCCACGAATTACGGTTTGAGGATCTGTGCTGCTGATGTTACTGATCAGAATAAATTTTGGTAAAAGCTTTCCAGTATTGTCTAGCAGGGCGAAACACTTTTGATGTTCTTGCATCGCAGAAATCAAACATTCTTTGGGCACCCGTAAAAATGCTGCATCAAATTCAGCAAGTAAGGCAACGGGGTGTTCGACTAGGCCCGTAACCATGTCTAATAAGGCTGGATCTAACAATGCGCTGCCGTTGTGCTGTGTTGCAAGCGCATTAATATCCGTTATAATTTTTGCTTGGCGTGTCTCGAAGCTAGCTATAATTTTACCTTCAGATTCTAACTGTTCATTGTAGCTGCTTGGTGTTTTAATTTTTATAGGTTTCGGGCTTAAGATCCTATGTCCGTAACTAATGTTATCAGTTGCAATGCCCCAAATATTTGCATGAATGACTTCTGTGCCGTACAGCATCACTATCCAATGAATTGGACGCACAAAACTTATTTCGCCTTCACCCCAGCGCATATATTTTTTAACGGGTAGATTGCTTAAAGCTTTTTCAACCATTTGTGGTAGTAAATCTTTAGTAGCACGCCCTTGTACGGTTTGCTCAAAGTATAACCAAGCGCCTTTATCATTTTCCTGAGTCGTTATTTCTTGCATAGTTACGCCGCATGATTGCGCAAAGCCTAAGGCCGCTTTAGTCGGAGTACCATCGGCATTATATGCAGCACTGAGTGCTGGACCACGCTTGCTAATTAATTGCTCCGGTTGTTGGGTCGCTAGTTCAGTGAAAATTGCAGCTAAGCGCCGTGGGGTTGCAAAAGTCTTTAACTCAGCGTAGCTGATCCCAGCGTCGTTTAAATAGCCGGCAATATTTTGCCCAAAGTGGATCGCTAAATTTTTTAAGTCCTTTGGTGGTAATTCTTCAGTGCCAATTTCAACTAAAAAGTCTTGGGTTTTATTCATTATAAATCGACCTTATTTTTGAGGGTGCAATAGTGGGAAGCCAAGTTTTTCGCGGGTAGCATAATATTGCTCGGCAACTTGGCGCGCCAAATTTCGCACGCGTAATATGTATTGTTGTCGTTCGGTTACGGAAATAGCATTTCTTGCATCTAATAGATTAAAAATATGTGAGGCTTTTAAAACCATCTCGTATGCAGGCAACGGTAAACCAGCAGCAATCATTTTATTGCTTTCAACTTCCCATTCATCAAAGTGTTTGAACAACATCGCTATGTCAGCAACCTCGAAATTATATTTCGACATTTCAACTTCATTCTGTTGGTAGATATCGCCATAAGTAACAACACCTAGAGGGCCATTCGCCCAAACTAAATCTTGCGTACGTTGCTTGCCTTGCAAGTATAATGCAATGCGTTCTATGCCGTATGCAATTTCTCCCATGGTAGGCTTACATTCTAAACCACCAACTTGTTGGAAATAGGTAAACTGCGTAATCTCCATGCCATCGAGCCATACTTCCCAGCCAAGACCCCAGGCGCCTAAGGTTGGGCCTTCCCAATTATCTTCTACAAAACGGATATCGTGTTTTTGTGGATCGATCCCAATTGCTTTTAAGGACTCCAAATAAAGCTCTTGAAAGTTTGCTGGGGAAGGCTTTAACACTACTTGATATTGAAAAAAATGTTGGCCACGGTTGGGATGTTCGCCATAACGGCCGTCAGCTGGGCGGCGTGAAGCCTGTACATGCGCGGCTCGCCATGGTTCCGGACCTATAGCACGCAGGAATGTATCTGGATGAAAGGTTCCAGCCCCTACCTCCATATCAAACGGTTGTAGAATAACGCAGCCTTGTTGGCGCCAGAAGTCTTCTAGGGCAGCGATTAGCCCCTGAAATGTGGTAACATCGAACATATTATATTTTTCCAATTTTTTAACTTGGCGATTATGCTATAGCCTAAAATCTAAATGAGTTAGAGTATAACCCGACTAGCATGGAAAATATATTCTCTTAACTAAAAGTTTGTTTCATTTCTTACTAAGGATGCTGCTATGAGCTATGGACCAGTATGGGTCGATTTACAAGGACCAAGTATATTACGCGAAGAGATCCCAATTCTAAGACATAAGAATACTGGGGGGGTGTTGCTCTTTACCAAAAACTTTTTAGATCTTGCCCAGTTAAAAACTCTAGTAAAAAACATCCGTAGTTATGCCGAGAAACCTGTAATTATTGGTGTTGATCACGAAGGCGGTAGAATTTGGCGTTTTAAAGATGGTTTTACCTGTCCACCATCAGCCAAACATTTTGGCAATCTATATGAGGTCGATCCGGATACTGCAACTCAGGCATTAGTGTCTGCAGGTAGTACTGTGGCGCGAGAATTACTCGAATGTGATATTGATTTAACCTTTGCGCCAGTATTGGATATAAATCATGGCGTTAGTGATGTTATTGGCGATAGAGCTTACCATTCCGATCCAAATATCGTAGCTGAATGCGCGCGGGCTTTTATTATTGGCTTAAAGCAGTATGGTATGGGTGCTATTGGTAAACATTTTCCAGGCCATGGTGGCTGTAGTATGGATTCACATTTTGTGATGGCCGAAGACAAGCGCAGCTTTGCCGAGTTACAAACTTGTGATCTCATACCTTTTACAAAATTACATACCCTGTTAACTGGGGTGATGCCAGCACATGTTTTATATTCAGCAGTTGATCCTGATATTACTGGTTTTTCAAAATTTTGGTTACAAGATGTGTTGCGACAGCAAATTGGCTTTGCCGGAGCTATTATTAGCGATTGTTTATCGATGCAAGGCTCTGGTTTTAATTCACAAATGGTGCAAGGTGCTGAACGTGCATTAAATGCAGGGTGTGATATGGTAATTGCGACGCAACAAACTCGTGAGTATTTGTTGCACGTATTAGATAATCTGAATTGGGATATGCAGCAAGTTCAGCAGCAGCGGATCAGAAACTTGGCAGCGGTTAAGCAGGTGGATCCGGAGTTGAGCGCCATTTGATGTAGATGCAAGTAAATCTACGTTAAATTTCCTGGCAACTAGTAGATTCCGCGAGATATAGCGTTATAAGTCGCGAAATGTGGTTGAAAAACATAGATTACGCGAGATATAGCATTATAAGTCGCGAAATGTGGTTGAAAAATATAGATTCCGCGAGATATAGCATTATAAGTCGCGGAATGTTACAATTGGAATATTTAGTCCAACGCGATAAATTTACACTTGCGAGCTCAGCTATGATGCAATCTCAGAATCAAGCGACAATTATTGGCAGAGAAGCCGAGTTAAAAATACTTCGGAGAATCTATGAATCAAACCGAGCAGAATTGCTAGCGGTTTATGGCAGAAGAAGAATAGGCAAAACTTACTTAATCAGTGAGTTTTTTAAAAATAAGGGATATTATTTCGAACTTACTGGAGCCAAAGACTCGCCGCTGAAGCAGCAGCTTAATAATTTTAGAACAGAACTGGGAGATGCGTTCTATGCTGGAGAAAAGCAGATACTACCCGAGAACTGGCAAGAAGCGTTCGATCAACTGCGTAAAACAGTACAGAAAATACCAACAGATGAGAAAATCATCTTATTTTTTGATGAGTTACCTTGGCTTGCCTCGAGGCGATCTGGCATATTATCAGCATTAGAGCACGTGTGGAATAGATATTTATCTAGATTAGATAATTTGATTTTAATCGTATGCGGATCATCAGCCTCCTGGATGATAAACAAAGTTATTTATAATAAAGGTGGCCTTTATGGCAGGTTGACGGAACAAATACATTTAAAGCCTTTCGGATTATCAGAAACTGAGCAATATTTTAGATCGAAAAATATAATATTAGATCGTAAGCAGATTATTGAAATATATCTAGCCTTTGGTGGAGTGGCAAAATATTTAGCTAATATTATGCCTGGAAAATCGTCTGCACAAATAATTAGCGAGAATTGCTTTAATAAACATGGCTTCTTAACTTTTGAGTTTAATAAATTATTTGATTCTTTATTTGAAAAACCAAATGTATATATTGCTGTTGTTACTGCATTAGCAAATAAGAGAACTGGCCTAACTCAATTTGAGCTACAAAAAATAGTCAATAAGCATTCTGGGGGTGGCTTTACAAAAATATTGGAAGATCTTGAAAACTCTGGATTTATTTTAGCATGTAGTGAATACCCATATAGAGCAAAGGGTAAAACATATCGCTTAATTGATGAATATTCGCTTTTTTATCTAACATGGATTAAACCAGCTTTAGAGAACCAATTTAATAACGTTAATGAAAACTATTGGCAGAACGTTCAAAATAGCCCTTCTTATTTTGCTTGGGCCGGATATGCATTTGAAGGAGTATGCTTAAAACACATAGATAAAATAACAGATGCCTTAAAAATATCAGTTGTGACAAAGTCTTATGCTTCTTGGAGTCATATAAGCAAGGCTGATCATAAAGGAGCCCAGATTGATTTGCTAATTGATAGAAATGACAATTGTATAAATCTTTGTGAAATAAAATTTTGCAACGGGGAATATGTTGTGAATAAAGAATATGCCGATAAGCTTAAATATAAAAAACTATGTTTTGCGGAGCAAACTCAAACTAAAAAAAGTTTATTTAGTACTTTGATTACTACGTATGGTGCAAAAATTAATCAAAATTATCTGGTTGCGATAGATAACCAGTTAACAATGGACGCTTTATTTTGATGGTCCGATAATAAAGATTCCGCGAGATATAGCATCATAAGTCGCGGAATGCTAGTTAAAACATCGGTTATAATCGAAACTTTCTTGGATTTTTGAAAAATATCGATTATGGTCGAAAGATGCAAAATTCTATATTCCTAAGCCACAGTAAGTCGTGCAGTTTGTTTTAAACGTAGTTCTGGTTTGCCAAATTCATTTATAACATCGATAAACATACGGTTTCTATAATGCTGTCTTTCTGAAGCTACAAGCTCAACAGTATTGCCCCTTTTGTCTAATCCAGGATTTGTGTAATATGCTCCAGTTTCGGGATTAATTAACCCAGGAAACGCAGATATATCTGGATTCTGTTCAACAAAAATAAAGCGTAATAAATCGTGGATTGGTTTATTTAAAATTAAATCACCTGGATTTATTGTTTCTTCGTAAGCCCCTTGATTTGTTCTTTTTGTCGCCAACCATGATTCCAAAGACTTTAAATTATATGTATATCCCTGTCGATTCAATACGGGATGTAAGCTAAGGTCAGTTGATATTGGGCATTGTAAAGTTTTTAGTAAACGTTCGAAATTATCATTAGTCATAATTTTGCGAATTTGAGATGTAACAATATCGAAGCAATCTTGAAATATTTTATTATCTCCCTCATCATTTGCGTCAAAATTAGCTTGGCATGCTAAACTGAAGACCAACTCTCTAGCTGCTCTGCCAGCTTCATCATTGGCATTGATAGTATCACCTAATGTGCTTAGGTCTAATTTTTTATAACTGCTTATTGACAATCGTTTTAATTCTTCGTGAATAGAAACAATTTTGCCATTGATTTTTATGTTATTAGCATTACGCAAAGCAGCTTGCAAATACCAATAAGTTGCTTGTGGTAGATTAGGAGGAGAAATCTTAGTTTCAAAAATAATCCCTAGGTGGAAGGCAGCATTATAATTACCATATTCAGTAGCTTGTGTGAGTAAATCAATTGCCTTTTGATTGTCTGGCGGGTTCGATTTCATACAGATACGACCGAGTAAAAATAGCGCATCAGAATTTTTTGCATCGGCGGACAGTCTGAGCCATTTTTGAGCTTCATCGAATTTTTGCTCGGTATAAAACAGATAACCAAGTTCGTAGCTTGCTGTAGAATTTTGATCTTTGGTTGCAGATTCTTCGAAGTAATTTTTCGCTTTAGAAATTAATTTTTTAGACATGGGGTCAGTGGGTGAGGTTGAGTTGTTGTTTTCAAGATATAAATATCCAAGCTGCAGCCTAGCATCCTTATTGCCAAGCTCCACGGCTTTTTGTAAAAATTTTTCAGCCTGAGAGTAATAGCCTTGAGTCTCTCCGGTCAATTTGTAAAATAAGCTTCCAAGAGTTGTGCAAACTTTTCCTGCAACTAAGTATGCTGCCGAAGTAAGAGCTGTATCTGAACTTTTGGCTATTGCTTTTTTAATGAAAGATAGGGCATCTTCAAGATTAACTTGCTGTTCTACAGTGTCTCTAGGATTTATTTGGAGTGCATATATAGTGGCAATATCGTATAGCAATTGTGGGTCTGTGGGTGGCAGGAAGCTGGCCTTTTTTAAGTATTTAAGAGCGGCGTAATCTTCGTTATTTCTCAGTAGGAAATATCCCAAGTTAAAACTAGCCTCTTGCATGTTGCTCTTTGCAGCTGCCATATACCATTTGCGCGCTTCAACAAAATTATCGTTTTCTTCATATGCTACCGCAAGATTGTTCATGGCCGCCACGTTATTGTGAGGTGGCTTGGCTGCTTCTAAGAATTTTTGAATGGCAATATCTTTCTGTCCTTGGTTCATAGCGGCGACGCCAGCTGCAAATAACTCCGAAACGGCAGTATATGCCGCTACGCGCTTGGCAGATGGCTTGAAAAAAAAGCCTTGCGGTTTTTTTCCGGGAAATATTGCTATGAATTTTCTTTCTCTTTGTTTGACAGGCATGAACAACTCCCAGTTTTTTAATATGTATTACAAATTATCAGATAATTACTTAGCATGCAAGATGCCTAAAAAATCTTACTGAGATTCATTACTAGTCCATTGAGTTGCAATCTCTGCAAACGCTGGCTCTTTATTTACTAAATATTCTGTTGCATGGACATTAATATTTCTAGCAGTATCGTATATTATCATTGCAATTATTTTATGATCGTTTGCATTTAGACCGTCCATAGTTAAAGAAAAATAGTACAAACTACACAATACATCTAAAGTACTATGAAACACAACGCTTCCTGGCACTTGCATTAATCGGTTACTATAATTTTCTTTCAACTTGGCATAAGCGAAATTTACACAATTTTGAAAAGATTTATCATCAGATAATTGTCTTAAATGCTCGAAGTCATGCCGATATGCTAAGCGATCTGTATGATTTTGTTCAGTGATATGTCTCTCAATATGCATTTCAATATTTTTAAGAAGATCTTGAGCTTTGAAC
>JAGVLG010000086.1 GCA_020054325.1 Gammaproteobacteria bacterium | reverse complement strand
GCTTTTAGTAGTGGAAATGCTCGGCCAGTTCTTTTCTGGCTCAATAATTGGAATTAATGTTGCCGCATTATCACTAGGATGACCATTATAAACTCCGGCAACGTTACTAAGAATTATCAATTTATCTGCATCGATTAATGCTGCAATTAACCCTGCTAATTCATCGTTATCAGTAAACATTAGCTCTTCAACAGAAACGCTGTCATTTTCATTAATAATTGGCATAATATTTTTGTGGTTTAGAATTTCATGAATAACTCTTGAAATATTCAGGTAATGCTTGCGAGTATGGAAGTCTTGTTTAGTTAAAAGTAACTGCGATACTATAATATTATGCTTTTTAAACATATTATTATAAACATGCATTAACTCAGGCTGTCCAAGCGATGCTAACAATTGCTTTTCGGCTATAGATGATCCGTACTTTTTCCCTAATGTTGCAAAAGCAACACTTCGACCATAGCCTACTGCACCAGAGCTTACGAATACCACATGATGCTTGTTAGCTTGTAGTTCTGCTAATTGTTGAACAATTGAATTTAAGGTGGAATTTATTGGAGTGCCATCCTCGGCAAGGATACTTTGTGTACCTACTTTAACTACGATTTTCATGCTTTAGTTCCTGCAACCTATTTTGAGCTGCTTGTATGGCTTCTGACATGGTTTGCTGTAAGTCCGGTTCTAAAATTTTTAAGGCGGCTTCAGTTACCCCTTTCTTGCTTGCGACCGAAGTTATCAATTCTTCATAATTATCACTATTTTCTAGTAATGATGCTGCCCCAAGCAATGTTTCTTGTACTAGATTTCTGGCGATATTTTCTGCAACCCCGATTTTAATGGTTTCGTTTGATAATATTTGCCCTAACAGGAATAAATACGCTGGGCCACAACCAGTAATTGGAGTTAACTTATCAAGCATTGTTTCGGAATCTAGCCATTTTAGATAACCGGTATTTTCAAATATTTTTTCTATCTGGTGTTTATCGGCTGGAGCTAAACTGGCTGCACTAAATGCTAAGTTGACACTTTTACCAGTTTTAATAGCTACATTTGGCATAATTCGTATAATTGGTGTGTCTGATAATTTAATGGCAATATCTTGAATCGGGATCGCGCTAAGCAGTGAAATCACCAGTTTACGTTTAATTGCCTGTAATTTAGGTAAAATTTCCGGTAGTTGTTGCGGTTTGAAGACAAAAACAGTAACATCTGCAATGAAACCGGATGGGACATTAGCCAGATCAGGCACAAACTTTATATTATTAAATTTACTGAATTTCGCAGCGTGTAGCATGCTAGGCTGTATAACGTAAATTTCATCATAGAAATTTGCCGTGGACCAAACGTCTAATAAGATAAAGCCGATATTGCCGCAACCGATTAATAATATATTCATGACTAGATAAATTCATAACTTTAAGCATTAATTAAAAAATATAACATACAACCCAAAATAAAGCACAGAAGCATGCCTTATCAAGCAAACAAACTATGATCTGCGATAAGGGCAGTTGATTAGCAACAAATGCTAATTAGTACCGCGCACCAGCTCATTGCTATAGCCATGGATGTTATATATGATCTCTTTTTAGATACGCATGTGTTGCTTGGCAAGGAGGCTAAGAGATGCCAATAAGTTTTCTGGCGCTAAACAGAGCTGAATTAGTAGAAAATATTTTATGGTATGTGGCGAATGGAATTTGTAGAATACAGTTTGAATTAATTCATACTGAGCCGGTGCGTTTAGTTATTGATCCTAAAGATACCTTATCTGAGTCAGATTCAGATTCTGAGCCGGATTCAGATTCAGAGCAACAGGAAGTAGATGAAGAATGTGCTGATCAAAATTCAGATGCAGAAAGCGCTCATGAAAATGAAACCCAGGATGAATCTCAAGATCAGTCTTTACCTCAAGATGCAACAGTTGCCACTTCATCGCAATTAGAATCAATCGCATCTGCAGTTTATGAACGTAAAAATATAGAGAGTTGGTTTGAAAGTTCTGCGGGTGCTACTGATCCACTTACTAGGCGTAAGGTGTTACGAATTGACTCAAAATTACAACAAGAAAATAAGCAACAGTCAGATGATCTGTTAGAAAGGCTGACTTGGTTTATACAAAATTATTTATACTCGCTAGAACAACATATACAGAATGGTGATGTTGCAGAACTTGCTTGTTGGCTGGATGCTTGGCAGGAAGCACAACAATCGTTTAAAGATAACATAGACAAATACCAATCAGCAACAAATATTGATTTCAATGCAACCTCGCAAGCATTGGATACACTTGATATTATTTTGCCTAACCGAAGGACTATTACCAAAAATGCGCATTTAACGCCATACAGTTTGAGATTAGAAGCTTTTTTAAAAGACAATTATGCAATGCAATATATCCCAAGTACCTATAACAGATTTAAAGATTATTTGAATATTGTTAAATATTTAACAGCAGAAGATCAAGGTTCTGCTTTAACCTTATTTCGTAATTACTTTGCAGTGGAGTTAACTTCTTCAAGTATCGAGATGTTTTTAAATACCGCATTGTTATCTAAAAATTCAGATGATATCGAAACAGCAAATAGCTCAGAGGTTGGATTGTTCCCATTGCAACTTGCTTATTTATGTCAAAATATTCCGGCAGTTAGAGTTCTGATAGCGCTTGGAGCAAAATTACGAGAATTTACTGCCGAAGAAGATATTCGAAATTATGATGAATGGAGTTCTGCGCCAAATGCTTCTAAGTCAGAAATAATGCTAGCGATAGATAGTAATAGTGAAGCATTATTCGCAACATTAAAGCAGCTATACATACCACAGCATTTTCAAGATATAGTTACTATTACTTTGCATTATATAATTGCTTCAGATAAACCAAAATACTTACAATGCTTGCAAGATATCTATGGTGTCGTTATAGATCCATTTGAATGTTTGGATATAGCATTAAATGATAGTAAACCCAATGTAATTTCTGCTTTACATATATTGCAATCAAGCAGAGAATACTTTAAAAATGCTGTTATGGCATATTTTAGTGAACATTTGGATCATCTGTTTTTAGTTTTAGGTAATAACTTAGAGCCTGAATATAGAAGAAATCTAATAAAAGTAATTTTTGAATTATTAAATTACAGTACCCCAACAATATTTAGTAAGATAGAAATGCCAGAAGCAGATTTGTATTCTCAATTACAACAAAAATTGTTGTTTGCTATTAATGCAGCGAGCATTATGAAAATGTTTGTGCTTAAACGTAGCGAGCTTTTACTTTATGGCAAGATAAATGATAGCACAGTTCAGCTTATTGATTCATTGAAATGTGCAATTTACCAATTTTGTTACGCTCACCCTGAATTATTGCTAAAAATACTAGCAGCACGCAAGTTAAATGAGTATATTGCCATACTAGCTATGGGCAATCTTACAGCCGGAGATTTTTCACAAGAATATCTTTTAAGAAAAACTCAAATGTTCATACATAAACAAGCTGAACATAATGAGTATTCTCCAACAGGAGAAGCTGAGTTGTTATTTGCAAGTGACCGAAGTAAGCGTGCCAGATGCACTCCATAATAACATTAAAAACTAAACTGCTATGTGTTTTTGTGATAGGTATTATATTTACCACTTACGTATTTAACAGAAACACAGGCGCAAGCTCACAAAAAGATCGGGGTAAAATCTTTCAAATCGGTTTTGATAAATGTGGCACTGTAACATTAGCTGAATTTTTTAGAAAAAATGGCATAGCCGCTGTGCATCGCGATAATGGCAAGCTCGCTGAAAGTATCTATCAAAATCATTTACAAAACAAACCATTGTTGAACCAAGAATATCTTAAATATATTTTATTTACTGATATGGAAAAAATTGATATGCAGCAACCATTGAATATTGGGATGATGTTGTTTAAAGAGCTAGATCAGCAATATCCAGGTAGTAAATTTATATTAAACACACGCGATAAGACTGCATGGTTAAAAAGTAGAGCTTTAAGTCGCAGCACTGCTAATTCGACATTGCTAACAAGAACTGCAATTCGGCAAAATAAAACCGAGCAGCAAGTTTTATTGCAGTGGGCAGAAGAGTGGGATAAGCACCACCAAGCGGTTTTGGAGTATTTTAAAGATCGCCCAAACGATTTAATCGTGTTTAATATCGAAAAGGATCCACCACAGAAATTGGTGGATTTCTTTAAAAAGTCCTACAAACTAAATCCCAAACTTTACCTGCATCTTAATAGAACTGCAGATAAGGTTCAGAAATAATATTCAAAACGAAGGCCTTCGTGGTGCGGCTCTAGCCCCATCTGGTGTTGGCGCTGGTTGTACCTGTTGGTAAAGTGCATCTATTAATTGTCGGATTGCATGCATTCTGTAATGGCTTTCTGTGTCATACTGTGGTAATTCGATCAGATTACCATGTGTATCAAGAGCCGGATTCTTATATGGTTCTCCTGTTTGCCCGTTAATGAAACCTGGGAACGTTCCGATAGGTTGTTCTTCGACATAAATATGTTTGAGTAAATCTCGAATTACTTTTACTGGACGGATATCTTCTAGCTGGAAATTTTCAGCAGGGTTTCTTGAGCGAATCGGAGATTTGAACCAATCATTCAATTCTTTGCGGTTGTGTAGCTTACCATCACGAATTGCAACTGGATCGTAAGGTATAAAAGTAGAAAATTCGCATTTAATGATATCAGTAAAGTTTGGGTAGATTCTTTGGTCAGTTGAACCTAAAATTGTTTGGATGCTTGAATTAACAGCATTTATGCTATCATCATTGCCAAGTGCGGCTAGCTCTAATATTATTTTTCTAATCTTTATCTGAGTTGCATTCTTATCTGCTTCAACTCTTTTAGCTTCTTCAGAATCAGTATTGCTTTGATCTTGATGTTTTTGTAGCTCATTTTGCAAATCTGTTAATTTTATCTCTAGTTCTGACAAATTTTGTGTCAACATCCCTTCGTATTTTTCTATTGCAGACTCATCACCAAATTTGGCGAGTTTCTTAACCCAAAAAAATGAACTGCGCTGTTTTTCAGGGAGTCTTACTTCGTTTGCAATTTCTTTAAATAATTCGCTATGTTTATTAATAGCTTTTAGTAAATTTTTGATACCTGTTGGGCTATCCAGCAACGCGCTTTTTATACTCCATTGTATATAACTTCTGAGTTGCCTTGCATCAAAAGCTCTCTTCGCAAGCATATCCATAGCACTAGTGATACGGTATTCAGCTCCAATATTTAGCACACTAGTAATCTTTTGATCTAAAATTGCTTTAACATGTACTGGAGTATCACGAGCGTCATGCTTTTGTTGCAAAAAATCAACAAAACATTTAAATGCCGCTTTGTCTCCGCGCCTGATCCCTATCATATACAATCTTTCCACTTCGGCATATGACTCCGGTGTTGCCAAGCCTTCTCGCAATCTAGCAATTTTTAATATGGCTTCACTGTTGCCGAGCTCTGCTGCCTTCTGCAGGGCACGACCTTGTTCATCCCTATAAATTATCCACATCATATGATTGTCACGATAAACATTTTCCGCGAGATGTTCTGCGAGCATACTTATTTGTAACATTAGTTCAGCATCTTGATTAAAGGTTTTACTGGCATTAGATAAATAGTTAAATGCAGGTTGGATATTATCATCCGAGGGGGTTCCGGCTAACAGTAGAAATCCAATATTATACATAGCCTCTGCATTATTCAGTCTTGCCGCTTTTGTATACCAAGCCGTAGCTTTTGCTATTTCACCACGCCTCTCTAGTATCACAGCCAAATGGTTCATAGCAAAGGCCCTGTAAGGGTTGCGATAAGTTGCTAAATACTCTAAATACATTTCAGCAAGAGCAATGTTGCCAGTATTTAATGCCGTTAGCGCGGCATTTACTAACAGCTTGGGATCTGCTCTCAATTCTTTTGGAATATCTTTGAATCTCTGAGGAAGTCTAGCTAGGGTTTTATAGGCTTTACTAGCCGCCCTTTGCGTGTATGTAGACCAATTACGAGCTGGGATCGGTATTTCGGTCGAGCGTTTTCTTGGTGGCTGTACTGTGTGTATAGGCATGATGTAAGTCTACAAAGTTAACATTAATATTTGTTTGACATTTTATACTAATATTCGTTCAATTTTTATTGTATATTTATACAGTTGTTATTTAGTTTAAATTACCATTATTATTTGGGGATGTGCTGATAAGTCTCGGTATATATTATCAAGTTGTACTTGGTTATCAACCTGGAATGATGCGGAATATGCCAGGTACTTCCCCCCACTGCTGGCACGTCTGGTGATTTGTGCAAGCTCGATAGTTATTTGATGCTTACGCACGGTTTCAATTATTAAAAGCTCAAGCTCAGTTTCAACTGAGCCAAAAACTTTGATTGTGAATTGACAGGGGAAATTCATTCAATTACCGCATAATGTTAATACTCAAACCATGCTATCAACATATAAATCAAACCGCAACCACCTATGCCATTCTACAGGATATTGTTAGGTTGCAGTAATTAATGGCATTGCCATTATACGCGGCAGCTAGAGTTTTTTGCTGCGTAAACGTGGTGCCATAATTGCTAAATGAATAGTCAAAATTTCCTACGAGAGGAAATTTATCGCTAGTTTTGGTGACAATTAATATATTGTTAAAATTAGTTGAGCTAAATTGTTCTGGAAACCTTTTAATCAAGGCTTCAAAAAGTAATTCATATCTCTGAGGTTGCTGCGCTTTATCGGTAATTATTTTAATACGTGGATCCACACAACGTTCACCATTCAAATGGAATACGGGTCCTATATAGATATATGCTGTTCCGCCAGGGGTTAACATGTCATAGTATTGTTGTAAAACTTTTACTTTTTCAAATGAATAAGCAAATACCCCCCATAGGTCAAAAATTAAATCTACAGCGAAGCGTTGGGTCTGTACTGCGGCATCTAAGGTTAATGGATAATATTTAAATTTAGCTGGATTTTGTCTTATTACAGTTTCTATTTCTCGAAAATAATCTTTAGAAATTCCGTATACCATAGAAACATACGCGGCTAAATTTGGCATGGCTAATAATTGTTGCATTGCAATACCTTTACCGCAACCAGAATCTAAAATAACCAATTCCTTAGACTTTGCTTTATATAAACGTTGTAATTCTGTTGCGATATTAATGTTAAAAGCAGAGGCATAATCTTGCAAGGTTCGATCTGTAATAGTTTTATTAGTCTCAGTTTGGTCTAGGGGGGTATGCGATTCTGAACTTATACTGAAAGATGGGAGCCACGTAACCATATGTGAATTCGCGATTATGGATCCGATTACATTTTTAAATAGCATAACTGGGAATACTCTTCCAAATACGATTTTAGGGTATGTTTCATAATGTTCGAGCTTAGAGTGTGAACTACAAAATGCTATTGTAGTTCGATCGGTGGCAAAACAAGATAACTTTAAGAATGGATAATTATTTATAGCGTAACTCAACAGAAACGAACCATGACCATTACGTCTGTGCGATGGATGTACTGCTAAGTACTGCACATCAGCTTCCGTTAGTGTGCAAGTTATACCAAGCATAGCAATGAGCTGTCCGTCCGATTCTAGCAATAATAATTTGCCATTGTTTTTATTAAAATAATCAAATGGTCGCAGTAATGTTGAATCTAAAGTGCAAGCAACAAAGTTTGATTGAATGCTATCCTGATAAGATATTCTAAATAGTTCCCTAATGTGTTGGTCATATTCATTACAATTAACAACTACTAGTTTAATGTTCGTATCCTCCATGTTGCTAAAGCACAATAACAAAGATTATATTATGTTCCAACAAGGATGCTACTGTTAAAACATTTTTAGGGAGTTAACTAATGCAAAGTGAAACCATTGAATACGCGTACGATAATCTTGTCATGCAAGGTTTCATGGCACGTAAACCAAGCACAAAACCACAACCATTAATAATGGTACTGCATGATTGGAGCGGATGTCGCGAATTAGCACATGAACGCGCTAAATATTTTGCGCACCAAGGTTATGTTGGTTTTGCGGTAGATCTCTATGGTAAAGGCAAACTTGGTAGTGATACTGACACTAGTTTGAACCAAAAACTTATGAATGAAGTTTTGCATGATCGTCGCTCTATCGTGTCACGTTTACAAGCAGCTTTAGATTGTGCCCTAAAACTTGATAATGTTAATCCACAAAAAATCGTAATGATTGGCTTTTGCTTTGGCGGTTTGTGTGCTTTAGATTTTGCACGCTCTGGTGCCAATATTGCAGCAGTTATAAGTGTGCATGGTTTATTTGTGAAACCAGATTACCCATTAACACAGAAGATCCAGGCCAAAGTTCTAGCATTACATGGTTATTTGGATAAGTCCGTAACCCCGGATAAACTAGCTGCATTCCAAGAAGAAATGCATGCAGCTGGGGCCGAGTGGCAAGTGCATACCTTCGGCAATGCAATGCAAGCGTTTACTAATCCGCGAGCTAATGATCCAACACTGGGATTAAAGTATGATCCAAACGCAGATGCTATGACTTGGCATATCGTTAAATCATACATTGATACTCTAGCCTGAAACTAGTCTTGCTCTTTTTGCTATGCTAGATTGTGCAGTATTGCCGCTAGATCGTGCTGCAGTATTTCCACCACTAGTTCGGTTACCGGTATATCCATGTAAAATTGACACAGCTGATGTATTTGATTTTGTATTTGTAGGTTTAGCTAGTCTAGTTAGTATTTCAGTTAGATTGGCTGTATTAATCCTTTTTGGATTATTAAATAAATGTGCTAGTTCAACTTCTAATAACTTTGTATGTTTAGCATTGCGCACGTCATCAAAGAGACTAATATTTGCCAACAAAATTCTATATAGTTTTCCATGATAATAATCAATAATCTTATCATCCATAGTTGTACAATGTCTTGCACTATTATCTAATACTGCAAAAACGTTAGCAGAATTTATAATTAATTTATTTAAAGCGGGTTGCGGGTAAAATACCCGATATCAATTACTGGAAACGCAATGATTTTCAATAAACTGGATAAAAATAATTCCCCTGCATCTGTAAGCATATTGCGTGAATTGCTTTTAACTGGTATGGCATGGAATAACATCATTTCTTCAGTTGACGAGAATCTTACTATTTGCGATTTATATTCGCTTAGCAACCACTTAAATACACTTACCGCAGAGTACTCTATTGCTTTCCCAAGGCAAAAAGATATATCTAATTCTAGTCCAAAATCATCTCGGATAGATTGCAAAAAATTCACTTCATCGAGAACAATAACATAATTTATGGCAGCGAATAACAATGTTTCATTACCTTCAATAATTTTACGATGCAATCTAAAAAGCTCTAGATTGCCCAAGACTATAGTTATTATTAAACTAGAAAACTTGTAAGGTGACAGCTGATGTTGTTTTATAGCCGCAATTTCACGTTTGGTTGGCATTTCTAAATCTGTATGATATTCTCCAGGTTCTGATACACTCTGTGAATCATCAGTACTACTTAGTCCGTCATTGTCACTTAATAATAAATTAGTAGGAGTGCTTTTTTGCGCAGAATAACTATTTAAATAATTTGCTCCACCAAATATTAGTGCCCGAACTGCTGGAACATTCTCTCGGTAACATGCAAGTTGTAAAGGTGTCAGAAGCATATCATCGTCAGATATATCATCGGTATGAATATTTGATAGAGGCTTTTCTACTGCAAAATTCGCAAATTCATTCGTTGGTAACTCAGGGAAATATTTTAAAAATACTTGCCAACATTCCAGATCAGAAGCATCTTGCATATTTGCTACTTCATCTAAAAAGCAGCTGTAATCACGGTAAACTGTCGGGGTGTAAACTATATTATATTTAGCTTTTAAATGTCGTTGAACTTTTTTAGCGCTAGAAGCATATGCATGTTCCTGAATCGAAATGCCATTTGTTAGGATAATTCTAATATCGTTGCAAGTATTTGCTTGTTGTTTACAAGCGCTGCTCCAGGCTCGCATCCAGACTTTTATTTGTGCTATATTATCCGCGGCCACATAGTCTTTTACAGAACTCAAGAAATTTCTAACAAACCAAGTTAACTTTCTCAGCGAATCTGTTTCATTGTCATGCAGTGTACTATTTGTAAAATCCTCAAAACCTATTACTCTGCTGCGTGACATTGGATCGCTATAATCTTGAGAGGTTTCAAGCCATTTTTTTATTTCGCTAAGCTCATAAATCTCTGGCATTACACGCTCTTGTGGCTTTTCTACTATTACTCTAACAGGGGTGGTATGAATAGGTTGCCTCGTAATAGTGCAGCTGTTTTGCATATACCAAGAAATTAATTCAACAAGCTTTGAAAACTCTATGTCGCTAGTAAAGTCAATAGGCATGTTACTTCCCGTAGTATTGAATATGGCGTTGTTAGTTCGTAATAGTATCATTTCTTTAAATTATCGTAAAGCATAGTCGTCGCCATTTGAATTTATGCTTTACAAAAACTTAGATATTTTTGATGCATGTTGAATACTTGTTGCTCTAAATGCTGCAGATCCCCATCATTATAAATAAAATCTGCTGCTTGTTGCAGACGTTGTTCCCTGGTAAGTTGGGTGCTAAGAATTTTTTTTATTTCAGCGGCATCGGCGTTGTCTCTGGCTGTAGCGCGTTGTAATTGTAAATCTTCGGTAGTATCTACTATTAAGGCCCTATCTACGGAATCAGTCCAATTAACTTCGTATAGTAAAGGGATCTCAACAATACAATAGTCCGCTTCATTATTATTGCCAAACTCTTGTATTTTTTGCTTAATAAAAGGGTGGAGCAGGTTTTCAAGCCAGATCCTATCCGAAGTCGAATTAAAAATTTTACGTCGCAACTCTTTGCGATCAATTTCGTTATTTTGGGTCAGACAACTATTACCAAATTTGGCAACAATGGCCTGGTAAATATTTGGATTAGTTTCTAAGAGATTTTTTGATATTGCATCAGCGCTAATTGTTGGGATCCCAAGCTTGGTAAACATCTGCTGCACAGTCGTTTTACCACTGGCTATCCCACCCGTTAAACCTACAATCATTGAATTAATCCGATATAACCCAAATACCAAGTATTAATCGTGTCACCCCATAATAAGGCAATCCAGCCTGCAATAGCTAAAAATGGACCAAATGGAATACGGGTATTGCTATCTTTATCAGTTAGCAAAAGCATAAGGATCCCCATTATCGAACCAATAATGGAAGAGCATATTATAATGAAAGGCAGCATTTGCCAACCTAACCAGGCCCCAAGCATTGCTAGTAATTTGAAATCACCGTAGCCCATACCCTCTTTTTTAGTAGCAATATAAAATATCCAGTAGGTAGCCCATAGTATTAAATAACCATAAATCGCCCCTAATACTGACCCCTGTAAATTAACAAATACGTCATAAATCGCAATAGCAATACCTAACCATAACACTGGCATGGTGATTTCATCTGGAATAAACTTGTTTTCTAAATCTATACCAGACTGTACAATTAAAACGCAAGTTAATACACATCCGGCAAGAGTTTGCCAAGTAAAACCGAAGTTCCATGCGACTACTACACATGTTAATGCAGTTAACAGTTCTACTAGAGGATACTTAATTGATATTGGAGCTTTACAAAAATGACATTTACCACGCAAAAATATAAAACTCAAAATTGGAATGTTATCAAGAATACGTAATGTAGCATTACATTTAGGACAATATGATCTTGGTAATAAAATATTAATGCGTTTTGTAGTTAATTCTTGATCCGACACTGGCATAGTTAATTCAAGATACTCGTAACATTCTTTGCGCCAGTCTTGTTTTAAAGTAATTGGTAAACGGGCAATTACTACATTTAAGAAACTGCCAACTATTAAAAAAACAATACCAATAAAGCATAGAAAAACTGCCGGGGAGTTTGCTAAAAAGTTTAACATTTCCATTTATATCACCGATCCAAGTTTGAAAACAGGCAGATACATCGCAATAACAAGCCCACCCACTATGATACCTAGTATAAGCATAATAAAGGGTTCGAGCAAAGTTGATAGGCCATCTACCGCCAAGTCTACTTCTTCTTCATATATGTCTGCTACTTTAAGTAACATTGAATCTAGCGAGCCTGTCTCTTCTCCAATAGCTACCATTTGTACTACAACACTCGGGAATACATTAGTCTCGGTCATAGAAACGTTAATACGTTGACCTACCGAAACTCCATCGCGCATGCGCAATATCGCGTTATTATAAACAACATTGCCGCTTGCTTTGGCCACTAATAATAAAGCATCTGGTAAAGGTACCCCAGCAGCAAAAGTTGTTGCTAGGGTTCTAGCAAAACGCGCAATCGCTGCTTTTCTTAATATATTTCCAAAAACTGGAAAATTCAAAATTGATCTTTGTATCAAACTTTTAAATTTGGGACTAGTGCTGTAGAGTTTCATACCGCTCCAGACAATCAAGCCAATAAGACCAGCAACTTTTAAACCATCATTTTGTATCAATTCTGAGATGTTGAGAACAAATTGCGTATAGGCTGGAAGTTGAGCTCCAAACCCTTCAAACATAGTTTTAAAGGTTGGTACAACCTTTATTAATAATAAAACAGTAACTATCGTAGCAACTATTAACACTGCAATCGGATAATACATAGCTTTTTTAAGCTTACGTTTTAAAGTTTCGCTCTTCTCGCGATACGTAGCAATTCTTTGTAACATTAAATCAAGATTACCAGAAGATTCGCCAGCTTCGATCAGATTACAATATAACTCATCAAATTCCCCTGGATGAAAGCGCAAACTTTCGGAGAGTGATCCGCCGGATTCAACTTCATCTTTTAATCTTGCAACTAGATTAATTAAAGTTTGATCGGTAGCACTATCCATTACTACTTTTAATGCTTGCACTAAAGGGATCCCTGCAGTTTGCATTGTGGCTAATTGCCTGGTAAACACTGTAATTTGAGAGCCTTTAACTTTTTTGCGTGCTAAGAATTTAGTAAAGAAATTTGGCGCATTTAGTCTATTTATTTTTATTTCAGTTAGACCTTGCTTTTTTAAAGCGGCAATAGCAACAGTTTTATTTTCTGATAAGATTTCACCTTTAATTTTTTTACCTTTGGGGTTTTTAGCAGTATAAACGAAGTTATATTTGCCAGTTAACTTTTCTTTAGTAGTTATCATTGGCATATTGATTATTCCTTGGTTACTCTGGTGATTTCACTGATAGTGGTTAACCCATTGCGAATTTTATTCAAACCAGCTTCACGCAATGTCCAGTTTCCCTGTTCTATTGACAATTTTGCAATATCTAATGCATTACCACCATCCATGATTAACTGACCCATATCTTTATTTATTTCTATGAGTTCATATATACCAATACGGCCCTTGTATCCCTCGTCGCAATGACTACATCCAACAGCTTCATATATTACCAATTCGCCATTATCAATTTCCTCCTCATTAAAACCCAACTCTAAAAGTGCTGGCTTCGGTACTTCCATTGGGCGTTTGCATTTAGTGCATAGCATCCGGCATAAACGTTGCGCAACAATTAATGATACGCAAGTTGCAGTATTAAATGCTGGAATACCCATGTTTACTAGGCGCGCTAATGTTTCAGCGGCTGTATTGGTATGTAAAGTGCTTAATACCATGTGACCAGTCTGTGCTGCTTTGATTGCAATCTCAGCTGTTTCTAAATCACGTATTTCACCAACCATGATAATATCCGGGTCTTGGCGTAGGAATGCTCGTAGAGCAGTTGAGAAGTTTAAACCTGCTTTGAGGTTAACATGAACTTGATTAATTCCTGGGACGTTAATTTCCACGGGATCTTCTACAGTTGAAATATTATGATCAGGGGTATTTAAAATGTTCAATGCGGTATATAACGTGACTGTTTTACCGCTACCAGTAGGTCCAGTAGCGATAACCATACCCTGAGATTTATAGATATTGCGTAGAAATATTTCTTTTTGGAATGGTTCAAATCCTAAAGTGTCAATACCCAATTGTGCACTAGTAGGATCTAATATCCGCATTACAACCTTTTCACCATACAATGTGGGACAAGACGCAACCCGAAAGTCGATATAGCGTTGTTTTGTTAAACGCATTTTGAAACGGCCGTCTTGCGGAACCCGCCGCTCTGAAATATCTAATTGCGCCATAACTTTAAGCCGGGTTGCCAGACGGTTTGCCAAATTAACCGGAGGTTTAGCATGTTCACGCAGTACACCGTCTAAACGAAATCGTACCCGATAAAATTTTTCATATGGTTCAAAATGAATATCTGATACCCCAGAGTTGATTGCATCAAGTAACATTTTATTAACAAAACGTACAATTGGAGCATCATCGCTACCGCTAGTATCTTCATCTTTGTATTGTGGCTCGCCGCTAGAGATGTCTAGCGATTCTAATGCAGCATCATCAATATCTTCAAAATTACCGAGCTCACCAGCAGCTGCTGCATCTGAGGCTATACCGATCAGTTTATCATCTTCAACTATAATTGGCTCGGGCTGAGCGCGCGTTTGAAACTTAATATCATCAATAACTTGTAAATTAGATGGATCTGAAATAGCTACGAAAATACGGGTGCCGCGCTGATAAATTGGAATTGCTAAGCCATTATCTATCGGGTCAGATTTTAACGTTAATTTGGGTATTGCATCTATATCAAAGCCACTTAGATCTAGGTAGGGTAAACCAAATTCAGTAGAGGCAATTTGCGCTATGACCTTTGCATCTAAAAGCTTTTGCCCCACAACAATTCGTACAAAGCTGGTTTTTTTATTGACAGCTTCGTCCATAAGAGTTAAGGCCTGTGATTCAGGTATTAAGCCATTTTTAACAAGGGTTTTTGCAATCCCAGTTAGTATCGCCATTGCTGCTATGTCAACCGTATGTAAAGTTTGTATTTATAAAGTATAGTAAACAAGATAACTAAGCAGCTGGTTATCTATGTGTTACTTGGGTAGACCTAGCAATATTTCGCCATTTTTTGATGGCTAGCAATCCCAAAAATTGTTATTTTGGTGAATTTTGACCTATAATTGTAATTGACGGAGATAGAGATTATCCGAATACGAAGATTTAAAGTAACCAGGTAAAAAATGAGGCGGGTATGATAGGCGGTTTGGGTCTTAGGAAGTTGTTACGAGCGTTCTCGTTAATCGAATTGATGATTGTTATTGCGATTTTAGGGATAGTAGCAGCCATCGCTATACCAGCCTATAGCGATTATGTAATTCGGGCTAAGGTATCTGGAATGATTAGTACCGTAGATATTGTGAAAACCGCAGTTACTGAATATCGCCAGCAAAATGGTAACCTAGATGGGGTTCTACCAGCGGATCCAGAGACCACTTTAACCAACTTGGGTGTTTCCGATCCAACGGAACTTAGTGAGGCAATCAGCAGCATTCAATTTGCCAAAGCCGATGATGATAACATGGCAATTGTTATTTGTGGCAGCGCCGCGGGGCAAGGGACTGCTACTGCTGATACCGTTGATCTCTATTTAGTAGGAACCAATTTGGACACTGGGGCTGGCATGACTTGGGGTTGCCAGTATGAGGGCAGTAGTAAATATGTACCAAGTAGCTGTCGAACACTATACGACTCTGGTACTTATGGCACCGTAGGAGTAGCATGTGTTCCGTAATCTGGGCCGGGATAGCTCAGTTGGTAGAGCAATTCATTCGTAATGAAAAGGTCGGGGGTTCGATTCCCTTTCCCGGCAGCATTGGTCATTAATTAAGTTATAAATGTAAAGGAATACTTGTTATGTTGCAAAAAAAATTGTTACAAGCTTGCCTAGTAGTATTTTTATTTAGTTTGACTAATTTTGTGTTAGCCCAAGATATTAAAGTTGCTGTTAAACTTGCCAAAATGGAAGCTAAAAAAACCAATGAAAAGGACGGAGATGAACTATATTTTAGTATTGTCGAGTACTCGAGCCGAGCTGCGCCAACTCTTGATCGCATCCCGATGTTTCCAACTAATTGGCTGTCAAAAAACTTAGATAATCTACAAGATGTTATTTTATGGCAAGGCACATTAAGTACTTCCCAATCAGTATTGCTGGTGTTAAGTCTAATAGAGCAAGATGTTCCACCATGGGATAATGACGATCATATAGGTAGCGTGCAAGTTAAACTTGCTAATAAAGATGATAAGCTACAAGTAGAATGGGGTCAGCCGCAGTATCGCGATCAGCCTAAAGTAGTACAAGCCGATCTAGCTGTACCGCGTTTTGAAATGTTCGGCGCTGGCGCAAGGTATGTTACATTATTTAAAATTGATGTTGAAAAATAGCAAACGTATATCAGCTGCCGCTATTTTATTTCACAATTACAGGCGTATTAAGAGTAATATCAGCTTCTTTGTCAATGCCTGTAGCTGGGGCTGTTAGATTAACATCTCGGGCTTCGATGTTTTTACGTAATACAATTAATAGCAATAATGCAGGTAGCGCTATCGCTGCGGTAAAGGCATAAAACCATACCCAACCTATGCCAGCTACCATATAGCCTGAAGCCGGACCAACATAAACGCGGCCAAATGCAGCCAAAGAAGATAATAGCGCAAATTGGGTTGCAGTATATTTAGGATTGCATAAGCTCATAATTAAAGCTACGAAAGCTGCCGTGCCCATGCCAGCACAAATATTTTCAATAAAAATGGCAGTACAAGCAATAATATAATTTTTACCAACTAATGCCAGTAACATAAAGCTTAAATTTGAAATTGC
Organism: Gammaproteobacteria bacterium; assembly: GCA_020054325.1. Lineage (GTDB taxonomy): Bacteria > Pseudomonadota > Gammaproteobacteria > UBA6186 > Azoamicaceae > JAGVLG01. Next base: position 8,197 of record JAGVLG010000086.1, on the reverse strand, counting down.
GGCCAAGATACCAAAGGTAAATAATGCTTTAAATAAGCCTACTTTAGTCATAAACAAGCCACCGACTAATACGCCAACTAAAGTTGCTATGACCCCGAATACCTTTAATATCACCCCAACTTCAGATAAATTGAAATTGATATCAAGTAAAAATGGTGTTGATAAAGCATGTGAGAAAGCATCGCTTAGCTTGTATGTTACAATAAGCAGCAATAAACCCCAGGCGCTTGGACGCTGTAAAAAATCTAAAAAAGAATCTTTTATTACTGACAATAAATGTTGGCTTTTTAGATCGGACGTTTCTGCTGCTATAGGTGCTATTGCGGTAGCTATAACGCCGATTAACATAATACTGGCCATTACTACGTAGGTTTGTTGCCATCCGATTTTATGCGCTAAAATTAATGAAAATCCGCCAGATACAATCATTGCAAGCCGATAACCTTCAATTCCTAGGGCTGATCCCAAGCCGCGTTCATCATGTTTTAAAATTTCGATGCGGTATGCATCAATTGCAATATCTTGGGTTGCAGAACATGTTGCAAGTAAAAAACCTAGTAAAGCTAAGATAGGAATTTCAGAATTAAAAACTCTTAGCGTTGCTTGTGGATTAAATAATGACATTGTAATAATCAGCGCAATAATACCAAGTTGCATAGCGATGATCCAACTGCGGCGTCGATCTAACATAGTTGTTGGTGTGAATTTATCTAATAATGGCGCCCACAGAAACTTATACGAGTATGGTTGGGTAATTAAGGTTAGAAATCCTAGGGCAACAATGCTGGCGCCATTAGTTTTAAACCAAGCCTGTAACGTGCCACCGACTAAAGCTAAAGGTAATCCAGAAGAAAATCCTAGTAAAAATACTACCAAAATGCGACGGTTTAAATAAGTCTTAAGCCAAAGAGTGAATTTATTAGTCGCCATATGTGCTCATCCAACATTAGTTATGCTCGCCGCCATAAAAAACTAACATATCTGCGACTAAATTGCGACTTAAGGTACCGTTAAAATCATAGTAGATTGGTCTTGTTTGATAGTTAACTTCTTTAGTAGGTTCATGCCAAGTAGTACCTCTCCTGATGCTATGCCAGGTGTTATAACTGCGTTAACATTACTGAACTCCACATCGCCAAGCTTTAAGCTCTGGATTCGGGTAAAATAGCTAATAGCGATACCATTGGCAGTACTACTGGCAATTTCTTCGCCACGGGTTAACTCGGCACGTCGCGCTACACTGTCTGGAACTGCTATCGAGGTTGCGCCAGTATCTACCAAGAAAGTTACTGGAATTCCATTTATACTACCTTTGATGCGGAAATGAGAATCGTAGTCTCTTTGGATAGTTATAGTGGTTCCATGCTCAGATTTGATAATGTTTGCGGGCTTTGTAGCAAAAATTGTCGAATTAATTAGTAATGTACCTAATCCAATTGCGAGCAACCAGCTGATGATTAGGAAGATGCCACCTAGTCGGCGGCTGTTAGTTTCGTTATTATTGTCCAACCGAGTTTCCGTGTTAAATTGTATATATATAAATTTAGTACAGTAATATGACACAGCAGCAAAATGATCCAATAGGAGGTCGCGATGCAAACGGTATTGGCACTTATAGTAGCAGTCTTGATTGATTGGTGGGCAAGACATTTACCTGGCGGACAATTTATTTTGCGCTGTCGTACTGTTAATTGGTTTGGAACTTATGTTAGTAAGTTGATGGAATTGGTAGGGCACTACAAAATCACTAACAATTACTTAGTTGCTCTGGCATTATATGTGCCATTGTTGGCGGGGTTAGTGTTATTGCAATTGTTGTTTAGTAAAATATTGGGTCCAACTGGCAACCTGCTGTTCTTAATAATTACCTTGGTATATTTTTTAAGTAATAAAGATTTGAATAATAATGACTCAGAATTTGTACAGGCACACGAGACCAGCTTTGCAGTACTGTTTTGGTTTGCAATACTTGGGCCTGTTGGCGCATTAACCTATTGGTTTCTAGCCGTGTTTAAACAAGTATGTGGTGGTTTGCAGGATGATAACGCATCATTATACAAAACCTTAAATTGGTTACATGCAATGGCTGCATGGATCCCGGCAAGAATAACGGGTTTTATTTATGCCTTAGTAGGAAACTTTACCCGAGGGTTTAATAGTTGGTTACAAGCAATGCGTTCTCCGAATCTACCTAGTAGCGATTTCCTAATTGATTGTGGTAATGCTGCAACTGATCCGACTGTTGCAGATGATGGTGCTAATTTAGTGGAGCGTGCTTTTATCGCTTGGGTGGTAATAAGCATCATTTTAGTGATGATTAAGTAGTTTGTAGTAGTAGGTTTTTTTATGTCTAATATGTCTATGGACATTGATCCAATAGAAACACAAGAATGGCTTGATGCCATTAAAGCAGTAAAGTTGCATGATGGTACAGAAAGAGTAAATTTTTTATTACAAACTCTTGCGAATGCAGTAGGAGCTGGTGAGTTAGGTTCCGGTGGTATAAACACACCATATGTTAATACCATCCCAGCTTCACAAGAGCCAAAATATCCCGGAAATTTAGATCTTGAACATCGCATTCGTTCATTGATTCGATGGAATGCTATGGCAATAGTTGTGCGTGCTAGTCGTACTGAATACGATCTTGGCGGTCATATTGGTACTTTTGCCTCTGCAGCAACTCTTTATGATGTTGGGTTTAATCATTTTTGGCGAGCACCTAGTGCGCAGCACGGGGGTGATATGATCTACATTCAAGGTCATGCCTCGCCTGGAATCTATGCGCGTTCCTTTTTAGAAGGTCGTTTAAATGAAGAACAGTTAAACAACTTCCGACAAGAAGTAGGTGGTAAAGGCTTATCATCTTATCCGCATCCATGGCTCATGCCGGATTATTGGCAATATCCAACAGTATCGATGGGACTTGGACCTTTGCAAGCAATATACCAAGCACGTATGCAACGCTATTTAGAAGCCCGCAGTATTGTAGCCCCAAGTGATCGCAAGGTATGGTGTTTTTGTGGTGACGGTGAAATGGATGAGGTAGACTCATTAGGTGCTATAACTGTCGCAAGCCGTGAAAAATTAGACAATTTAATTTTTGTAATTAATTGTAATTTGCAACGCTTAGATGGTCCGGTACGTGGTAATAGTAAAATAATTCAAGAGCTAGAAGCGGTGTTCAAGGGCGCTGGCTGGAATGTCATTAAAGTAATCTGGTCAAGTGCTTGGGATGAGTTATTAGCAAAGGATAAATTTGGATTGTTGCGCAAACGTATGGAACAAGCCGTCGATGGCGATTTTCAAAATTATGTAGCGCGGGATGGTAAACATATTCGCGAGCATTTCTTTGGTACTCATCCAGATCTTTTGCAAATGGTAGCGCATTTGACTGATGCAGAGCTATGGAATTTATCGCGTGGTGGTCATGATCCTGTGAAAGTTTATGCTGCATACGCTGCTGCAGTAGAGCATACCGGCCAACCAACGGTAATTTTAGCTAAGACTGTTAAAGGTTATGGTTTAGGTACAGCTGGCGAAGGTATGAATACCGCGCATAACACTAAAAAATTAGAACACCAACAGTTATTAGCGTTCCGAGATCGCTTTAATATCCCTATTAAAGATGAGCAAATTGATGAGGTTCCTTATTTTAAGACAGCAGCAAATAGTGCTGAAATGCAATATATGCAAGAGCGCCGCAATAAGTTGTTTGGGTATTTACCGCAACGGCGTAGGCTAAGTTCGGAAATCTTAAAAACTCCGGAATTAGCTGAATTTGATGCGTTCTTTACTGGCACTGGTGATCGTGAAATTTCTACAACCATGGCTTTTGTACGCTTGATTAACCAATTGTGTAAAGACAAAAATATTGGCAAACGTATTGTACCAATTATTCCGGATGAGGCACGTACTTTTGGTATGGAAGGGCTATTCAGACAATTAGGCATTTATGCGCCAGCTGGCCAATTATATACTCCGGTAGATTCTGACCAGGTCATGTATTACAAGGAGGCTAAAGATGGGCAGATTCTAGAGGAAGGGATTAATGAGGCTGGGGCATTTTGTTCTTGGTTAACCGCTGGTACCAGTTACAGTAATCATGATAAGGTCATGATCCCATTTTATATTTTCTATTCAATGTTTGGCTTTCAACGTGTTGGTGACTTATCTTGGGCCGCAGGCGATTCCCGAGCTAGGGGGTTTTTAATTGGTGGGACCGCTGGACGTACTACTTTGAATGGTGAAGGCCTGCAGCATGAAGACGGTAATAGTCATACCATGGCAGGATTAATTCCCAATTGCATTTCTTATGATCCAACCTTTAATTTTGAGTTGGCTGTTATTATTCAAGATGGCTTAAAACGCATGATTGAGCAACAAGAAGATGTTTATTATTACATAACTGTTATGAATGAAAATTATAAACATCCAGAGATGCCAAAAGATTGTGAACAAGGTATTATACAAGGGCTGTATAAATTGCAGAGTGCAGTTAAAGCAGCCAAGCACAGTGTACAGTTGATGGGATCTGGCACGATTTTACGAGAAGTAATTGCTGCAGCAGAGTTGTTGCAAGAATTTGATGTTGCGGCGGATGTTTGGAGTGCTACCAGCTTTAATTTATTGGGGCGAGATGGTATGGAAGTAGATCGTTGGAATAGAATGCATCCAGAATCTCAAGCTAAACAAGCTTATGTAACCCAATGCTTGCAAAATACTTCTGGTCCAGTTGTTGCAGCGACCGACTATGTTAAAGGTTATGCAGAACAAGTGCGTAAATATATTCCACGTAGTTATACCGTATTAGGGACTGATGGTTATGGCCGCAGTGACTCGCGTGAAGTATTGCGACGTTTTTTTGAGGTGGATCGCTATTATATTGTTGTTGCTGCATTGAAAGCGTTAGCTGATGAAGGTGAAATTAAACCGGCATTAGTGACGAAAGCAATCAAGCAATACAAATTAGATCCCGATAAAGTTAATCCATTAGGAATATAGTTGTTATGTTGGAAAAAATATTAGTACCAGATATAGGTGATTATTCTAATGTTGAAATTATAGGGATTGCGGTAAATGTTGGCGATACTATAAAACCTGAAGACGAATTAATTACTCTAGAGACCGACAAAGCTACCATGGAAATTCCAGCGCCTAGGGCTGGTAAAGTTGCCGAATTACTAGTAAAGGTTGGTGATAAGGTTTCTAAGGGTAGTGCAATTTTAATGTTAGAGTTAACTGATGCCGCTGCAAAACCCCAGGCTGCCCCAGTTGCAAATCCCACAACAACTAATGCAATGCCGCAGCAGGTTAGTTCTAGTGTTGCAGAGCGCCGCGATGGCTTGGTGGAACGGCGGGTTGGTGCGCCAGACACACGTGAAAACCCTGTGGAGCGTCGTGTTGGTCCTGCAGAACGTCGTCAAGTTAATACAGCCAATTTACCATCGCAGCATAATGTTTATGCAGGACCAGGGGTACGGCGTTTTGCGAGACAATTAGGCGTTGATTTAAATCAAGTATCAGGCAGCGGCCGTAAAAGTCGCATTTTGGAAGATGATGTACAGGATTATGTTAGAGATGCTTTAAGCAATGGCCCGCAAACTAGTGGTTTAAATATAACACCTGCCCAAGAAATAGATTTTACTAAATTTGGTGCAATAACAGTGCAACCAATGAATCGTATTCAAAAGATTTCAGGTGCATTTTTACATCGTAATTGGGTAACAATCCCACATGTAACGCAATTTGACGAGGCAAACATCTCTGAGCTTGAAGCGTTCCGGCAAGGACAAAAGGATGTTGCTGAAAAGCAGGGTGTAAAACTTACACCAATAGTTTTTATCATGAAAGCGGTGGTTGCGGCATTAAAGCAATTTCCAAAGTTTAATGCTTCATTGAGTGCGAATGGTGAAGAATTAATTTTAAAGCAGTATTTTCATATTGGAGTTGCAGTTGATACTCCAAATGGATTAGTGGTTCCAGTAATTCGTGATGCTGATAAAAAAGGTTTATTTGAGCTTGCGGCAGATTTAGGTACAGTGAGTAAAAAGGCGCGCGAAGGTAAATTATCTGGCGCTGATATGCAGGGTGGTTGTTTTACAATTTCAAGTTTAGGTGGTATTGGTGGGACTGCATTTACCCCTATCATTAATGCGCCGGAAGTTGCTATATTGGGCGTGTCAAAAGCACAGCAAAAATTAATTTTTGATGCCAATTTATCTGGCGAGAATAAATTCGCAGCGCAGTTAATGTTGCCTTTATCATTGTCATATGATCATCGTGTTATTGATGGTGCTGATGCAGCACGGTTCACAGCATTTTTAGTAACATTATTAGCGGATATCCGTCGATTGCTGTTGTAAGGAGATAAAGCAGGATGAGCGATCAAATAAATACAGAAGTCGCAGTTATTGGTTCCGGACCAGGTGGCTACACTGCAGCATTTCGTGCGGCAGATTTAGGCAAGAAAGTAACTTTAATTGAATATTTTCCGATTATCGGTGGTGTGTGTTTAAACGTGGGTTGTATTCCATCTAAAGCGTTGTTACACGCAGCAAAAATGTTAACTGAGAGTGAAGAAGCTGCTGCAATGGGCATTAAAATGACCAGACCACAAGTAGATATCAAAGCGTTACGCGAATGGGTTGAAAAACAAACCATTAAAAAACTTACTGGTGGTTTAACTATGCTTGCCAAGCAGCGTAAGGTAGAAGTAGTACAGGGCAGGGCTGAATTTGCTTCACCCAATTCGTTAACTGTAACGAAGCCAGATGGATCTCAAATCACTATCAACTTTCAAGATGCGATAATTGCAACTGGATCAAGCCCAGTTCGTTTGCCATTTCTACCAGATGATCCGCGTATTATGACATCAACTGGTGCATTACGTTTGGAAGATCTGCCGGCAGAATTATTAGTAATCGGTGGCGGTATTATTGGCATGGAGCTTGGTACGGTATACGATGCTTTAGGTTCCAAAGTTACTGTGGTTGAATTGTTGGAAGGAATTATACCTGGGGCGGATAAAGATTTAACCATGCCATTATTAAAACGTATGCAAAAGCGTTTTAAAGCGATCATGCTCTGCACCAAGGTTACTAAAGTTGAGGCTAAAAACGATGGTCTGTACGTAACATTTGAAGGTAAAGATGCGCCTGCAACCCCGGTTAGATTTGATCGAATTTTATCTTGCGTTGGTAGGGTTCCAAACAGCAAGGAATTGCAGCTTGCAAAGGCAGGGGTAAATGTAGATGAGCGTGGTTTTATTCCGGTGGATAAGCAACAACGTACCAATGTAGCAAATATTTTTGCTATTGGTGATGTGGTTGGTAATCCAATGTTAGCGCATAAGGCTATGCCAGAAGGTAAAATTGCAGCTGAGGTTATTGCTGGTAAAAAACATTATTTTGAACCGCGTTGTATTCCTGGGGTGGCGTATACTGATCCAGAAATCGCTTGGGCAGGAGTCACAGAACAAGAAGCCAAAGAAAAAAATATCGAATATACCAAGGGCGTGTTTCCTTGGGTTGCCAGTGGGCGTTCATTATCATTAGGCCGCGACGAAGGTTTTACCAAATTAATATTTGATGCTAAAACACATCGGATAATTGGCGGTGGCATAGTTGGTACCAATGCTGGTGATTTGATCTCAGAAGTTGCTTTGGCAATTGAAATGGGTTGTGATGTTGAGGATGTTGCCTTAACAATTCACCCGCATCCGACATTAGCTGAGACGGTAATGTTAGCTTGTGAAGTAGCAGATGGCACTATTACGGATCTAATGCCGAAGAAAGTATGATAGTTATACAAAAGGTGGATTTAGCTAGTAAAGTGCCGTTTTTAAACTAACTATGTTAAAATGCTGTAGTTTTATCTACCATTCAATAAGGATTTATCATGATCGGTAGTGTTCTTAAGCCGCATGAATACCTAAATTTTCTCAATTCCATTAAAGATCAGATCCAGCGAGCTAGGATAAATGCATCTAAAGTAATTAACCGAGAGCTTGTTTTATTGTATCAGCATATAGGGCAACAAATTGTTGAATCCCAGGAAAAATATGGTTGGGGTAGGTCATTTGTAGAAAATTTATCAAAAGATCTAATGCAACAATTTCCAGGGAATAGTAGTTTTTCACCGAGAAATCTATGGTGGATGAGACAGCTTCATGTTGAGTATGGTAACTATACAATTC
>JAGVLG010000089.1 GCA_020054325.1 Gammaproteobacteria bacterium | reverse complement strand
TCATGACTATCTCCCTATGTGTAAGTACATAGAAATAGTCTGGATTACCGGACAATTGGCGTATCAGAAAAACCGGGCAATTGGCGTATCAGCAACAATATCTGCAAAAATATCTTGACACAAAAAAATAAACACTGTTAGAATGAACTCAATTTCCGATAGGAAATTAATTTTTGTCCCGACTACCTCAGTCGGGATTTTTTTTGCCAGTTTGCGCGACATCATCTCTAATATAAACCGGTAGTGCCTGCTCAGCTGTAATCACATTACCACGTAAAAATTCTTGCTGCGCGAGTTGTACTAATTCTTGTGCGCGTGGATATAATATGCCACTTATAATACTTAAATTCGAATTATTAGCGCGGATTAAATCAGCATATACATTAATACCCGTGCCAACAGCAACATATTGCTGTTCATGCGATAGAATTAATTCTTCTGGTTTTTGCACGGTATCAGCAATAACATTGGTAACAAATCCAGTACTATTAACTTTATATACACCACAATACACTTCTTGCATGCGCGCATCTAAAATTGGAACAATATGTTTACCTTCCATTGTCAAAACTGAAGCATCATTATCTAAATCGAATGCCTGTTGCGCTAATGCTTGTAACGAAGAGATAGCGACAACCGGCTTATTTGCTCCAAAAGCTAGGCCTTGAATTACACTTGCGGCGATCCGCAAACCAGTAAAACTGCCAGGCCCTTTACCATACGCAAAGGCATCCAGCTGCGCCAACCCCAACCCAGATTGGATCATAACTTGATTTATCATATCGAGAATTACTTTGGCATGCCCCTGCGGTAAGAGTTGAAATTCAGAATAAATCTGATCTGGGGTGCTTAGGGCGACGGAACAAGCGTCAGTGCTGGTATCAATTGCAAGAATTATTGGAAGCTGCGTCATATGTCACCAAGTGTAAGCTCAAATGGCGTCGAGTATATCATCTAAAAAGGAAAATGCCACTTAAGTTTCCCTAAGCGGCATCTCCATTGCTGGTTTACTAGCCGGGAGTGTCTACTTAATTAAGCAACTCTTCTGCGGCGAGTACGTCCTTTAGAAGCTACTTTTGCAACAGCTTTTTTAGACTTAGAAGCAGACTTTCTTCTACGTTTTTTTTTAGCTGGAGCTGGTAGTTCCATTCCTGGTACTGCTACAGCTTTCTTAGCTTTACGACGTGCGCGCTTTTTAGGTGCACCAGCTTTAGCAGCTTTTTTAGTAGCTTTACGCTTCTTTGCTACTCGTTTCTTCGCTACTTTTTTAGCTTTCTTAGCAACGCCTTTCTTAGCTACGCGACGTTTAGCCACTTTACGCTTCTTAGCTACACCCTTCTTAGCTACACGACGTTTAGCTACTTTACGTTTCTTAGCTGTTGACTTCTTAGCTGTTGCTTTCTTGGCGACTTTACGTCTTTTTGCGCCAGTACGTTTCTTAGTTGCTTTCTTCGCAACTGTCTTCTTCACTTTTGACTTCGCTCTTGCCATGATCAAATCTCCCAAGGCTTTCCAGAATTAAACCGTCATTAACAAACATAGCACAAATATTTTATTTATACATAAGTTTGCAAAAAAATTTTAACTTTTTTTTCACATTTTGCAAAATTTTTTTTCAAAAAATGTATTTTATGATCAATTTTTTTTTCAAAATGATTTTTTAATACCAGACCTACCACAAATTTTTTGCAAGGAAACAGCAATTGTAAAAATTTAAAATTACAATTGCTAAACACTAATTACATTTTATTATCTCTGAAATTTTTAGGAAATATATTGCGCTTTCCCTGCGCTCTTAGTCCTAAAGTTGAGCTTTGGTGGCGTTAACGGCAGTTAAAATTGATTCTTTAACTTGTTCGACCGAGCCAGTAGCATCGATTGCAACATATTTAGTCTGCAATTGTGCGGCACGCTCTGAATACCATGCCACCAATGGTTCAGTTTGTAATTTATATACTTCTAAACGCGTTCTTATGGTGCTTTCTTCATCATCTCGACGTTGTTTTAGCGGCTCACCAGTTTCATCATCCATATCTGCAACCTTTGGCGGATTGTACTTGATATGATAGGTGCGCCCCGAAGCAGGGTGAACACGTCTACCTGAAAGACGTTCAATAATTTGCGCATCCGGGACTTGTAATTGTAATACTAGATTAATTTGGATCCCGGCCTGTTGTAACGCTTCTGCTTGGCCAATTGTACGCGGGAATCCATCCAATAAAAATCCATTCGCACAATCAGCTTCATTAATACGATCTGTGACCAACTGTACAATTATATCGTCTGGCACTAATAAACCAGCGTTCAATAAATTGCGAATTTGCTTTTGGGTTGGGGTCTCATTCACAAAAGCATGCGAGGTTAATTCTCGCAGCATATCCCCCGTAGAAATCTTAGGGATTTTTAAAGCAGCACAAATAAAATCGGCTTGAGTACCCTTACCTGCACCAGGCGGACCTAACAGTATGATTTTCATTTAAAACTCCAATTATTTATGTATTAGCTATGCCTAAATTGAAATGCGTAGACTCCAGTCTAATCCTGTAACAACGCATAAATCCAAATGGCTTAGACTGGGGCGATTATATCAGTGCTTGAGCCTTCTTCATAATATCTGCATCCGAAATTGCTACAGGTTGCAGCGCGGCCCGAATATCAACTTCCTGGAGGCCTAGTGCCTGTAAAGCATTTGCTGCCAAACCAATTAATAAGCCATCCCCAATGCCTTGTTCTCGCAACAAGGTGTTAGCAATCTGTATTATTTTAACGTAATTAGAATATTGATCATTATAATTTGGATTGTGATGCTCTCTTGCAACTACACATACCTCTTCCGGCATGCCCCAATGTCTTAGTAAATTTTCACCAAGCTTGGCATGCCCGTGCCGCAATACTTCAAATGCGCTCCCCATACCAAGTAACCTTTGCTCCAAAATGGCTACAGAAACTTTAGGATTCTGCTTGATCCATTTTTGCAACAACTTATATTCAGGGTTAAACATTTGGCTTAACAAGAACATCCCAAAATTATGATAGAGTCCAGCTTTATAGCTAAGCTCTGGATCAAGGCACGCTGTAGTTGCAGCCATAGTGCTAATTTTGCGCGCATACTCAGCAGCATAAAATGCATGGCGCCACAGTTCTAAAGTATTCGTAATACTGCTAGAAGCTGAAATAACCACATGGGAAAAATCCGGTGAGTGTAAGGTAGTAGCTGGGTTTTGGGTTACAGTTTTTACCAGATCAGATTGCCTTACAAAATCCAAAAAGCGCACCCGTTTGTTCAAAAATAAATAATCTGCCAATTCCAACTGTAGTAGGGATGAGCGACAACCTGGATTGATATAGATTAATTTTTGTTGCTGAATATTTTTATCAATTATTACATCTAGGCTGTACGGATGACCTATCGGCGGCCAGCAGTTGGCCTCACAATCTACAAAAATTCTATTAGCGCTTATTTCAGCTAATACCTTTAAATCACGTTGTAACAAATTATTCAGACGCGGCAAATCAATTTTAGTTATTGAAGAATGTACAGCTAACAGAGTACCTTGTTGATCTGTTAGAACCTCAGCAACCAAAACTGTAGCTGGATCTAATTGTAATGCCCGAATTGAATCAGCAAGCGAAAAAGATCTCTGATGCGGTAATACTCTATATACTATTTTGTTAGTATCAAGTAGTTGCTTAATCCTTGCAGCTATTAACATTTAATCCTTTAACCAGTATTACGCATCCCTGCCGCTATGCCCGCTATGCTAACCAATAATGCTTGCAATACTTCATCCTGCATATGAGCTTCATCTTCTCGTACTCTGTATAATAATTCAACTTGTAACAAATGCAACGGTAATAAATATGGATTGCGTAACTTAATTGACCTATCTAAGACCGGATTGTGCTCCAATAACAAATTTTCACCTAATACGCGTAACAAAACTTGCTTTGCTTCAATAAATTGCTCGCGCAAACTCTCACCCAATTTGAACAATTCTTTTGGCACCAAACGCTCTTCATAATGCTTGGCAACATTAACATCAGCTTTAGCAAAAACCATCTCACACATACTTAACATAGCACGAAAAAACGGCCAATGTGCATTCATAGTTTCTAACTGAGTACCACGTCCAGTATCAAACGCATATTGTAATGCTACTCCAACACCTGCCCATGATGGTAACAATAAACGATTTTGGGTCCATGCAAAAATCCAAGGAATCGCACGCAATTTACTTAAACTATCAACGTTACTACGTGAATCTGGCCTACTTCCAATTGCTAATTTTTTTAATTCTTTAGTCGGGGTTGCACTTTGAAAGTAGCGAATAAAATCAGTTTCATCTGCTACAGTTTGTTTATATTTTTCAGCAGAGATCCGCGACAAATCATGCATTAAAGTACGCCATTCCGGTTGCGGTTCAGCTGGCGGACATAAACATGCTTCAAGCGTAGATGTGGTGTAAACCGAGAAAGTACGTAATGCAATACAGCGCAATCCAAAACGATTTTGAATTACTTCACCTTGTTGCGTAACGCGCATTACACCGTGCACCGATCCAGGTGGTTGTGAGGTTATTGCTTCATGGGTTGGCCAACCACCGCGTCCTAAACTGCCGCCGCGTCCATGAAAGAATACCAATTTTACCTTGTAGCTGTTAGCCACCTTTAACATTTCTTCTTGGGCACAATATTGCGCCCATGATGCGGCTAGAATACCAACATCTTTGGCTGAATCGGAATATCCAATCATAACCTGTTGGTAACCATCGATTAACTTTCGATAAACTGGATAACCTAATAAGGTTTCTAAAATCTTGGCAGAATTTCCCAAATCTAAACGAGTTTCAAATAATGGCACAACTGGTAATAATTTTTTGATACCAAATTCACGTTGCAATAATGCCACCGCTAAAACATCGGAAGGGGCATGCGACATCGAAATAATATACGCCCCTAGGCCATCTCGTGGTAATTTGGCAAGTAATCTAAAAGTCCGCGCAGTATCTTGTACCAAAGGATTATCATAAATTGATTTGGCAATCAAAGGGCGTTGCTGCTCTAACTCCCTTACTAAAAATGCTTGGCGCTGCGCCTCATCCCATTGCGCATAATCTCCTAGGCCTATTTGCTGGGTAATTACTGACATCAACTCCGTGTGCTTACTGGACTCTTGGCGAATATCCATACGCACTAAGGCCATACCAAAACACTGCACTTGTCGAATAATGTCTAATAAACGCCCCTTAGCAATAATTTCTGCCTTGCATTCAATTAATGATTCATAACACAGCATCAAAGCTTCCAGTAATTCTCTTGAATCATAATAAATTGGTTTACTAGGTGGCGTAGCTTGGTGAAAATTATCGCGCGCCCACATTTTGGTCGCTTTAAGCTTCTTTAATACTTGGTATAGCAAATCACGGTACGGCTCTTTAGAAAAGCCTACAATACTATGCAATTTAGCATTACATGGCCGCATTGATAAACTATCGCGTAAACGCGTAATTTCGTTTAATAATAGATCTGCTGCCACCCAACGCCCCATAAAGGCTACGTGCCGGGTAACTTCAGGCGTAACATTTGGATTACCATCCCGATCTCCACCCAACCAAGAATCAATCCTAATTGAAACTAAATCTAACGGCAATTCTCTACCCAATTCATGCTGTACTACCCGATCTAATTCGCGCATAAACATTGGTACGGCATGCCAAAGTGAACTTTCAATAATTGCAAAACCCCACTTAGCCTCATCTACTGCAGTAGGCTTTTGCGAACGTACCTCTGCGGTCTGCCATACTGCAGTCATTTCACTATGAATATCATCCTTTACTGCATCAATTTCATCTGGTGTAAGGATCTGTGTATCGAGTTTTTGTAAGTCCATTGAAATGCGATCGTATTTTCGCATTACAGTACGACGCTTAATTTCGGTCGGATGCGAAGTTAATACAAGCTGAATATCAACATCACAAATTGCCTTATAAATAGCTTCTGGTTTGACATTGAGTTTTTTTAAATTTGGAATTACTTCCTCTAACGAACCCAATTGGGGTCCTTGCGTGGTATTTAATTTATAGGAACGTGCGCGGCGAATTCGGTGATATTGCTCAGCAATGTTCGCAAAATTTAAAAACTGACTAAATGCTTTGGTTATGGGTAATAGCTGCTCGCCAGGCAAATGTTGCAACAACTTAATCAGCTGTTTGGTTGCTGTTAAATCCCCCGCCATACTAGCTTTAGATAATTTACGGATCTGCTCAACTTTTTCAAATACTTCATGCCCGGCTTGATCTTTAATTGTCACGCCAAGCAAGTCCCCTAACAATCTTACGTCTTCGCGTAAAGGCAAATGATGTTCTTCTGGTGATGCGGATTTATTATGCTTCATTCTTTGGTACACAACTAAGTTAAAAAACTACTAATATAATATCATAGGATGCACAGGAGTTCCCGCCAAGGCATTAAATTCTGCATACAGGTTAGGAAAAATCATGCTAAAAGACGAGCACAAACGCGGCAAACGCCGCCCGATAGCACCAGATGTCAATGACTCCATGCTGACACGCGAGTCATGGAAAATATTTCAGGTGATTGCGGAATTTGTAGAAGGCTACGAACGACTTGTACACATTAAACCATCAGCCAGCATCTTTGGCTCCGCTAGAGTAAAACCTGATTCACCATATTATGAATTTGCATGCAAAACTGCCAAGTTATTATCTGATCACGGCTTTACTATAGTAACTGGCGGTGGCCCAGGCATTATGGAGGCAGGAAACAAAGGTGCGTATCAGGGTAAATCTTTTAGCATTGGCCTGAACATAGTATTACCCGGAGAAGTATTGAATAGTAAATTTCAAGATATTTCTTTACGCTTTAGACATTTTTTTACCCGCAAAGTAATGTTTGCCAAGTATGCTTCAGCTTATATTATTTTCCCAGGTGGGTATGGCACTATCGATGAATTTACCGAAATACTGTCGCTAATACAAACTAAAAAGACGCGCCGCATTCCAGTAATCGTAGCTGATTCAAAATACTGGCAGCCCTTATTAGACTTCTTCAGAGACACTATGCTTGCGCAAGGTATGATTGATAAGCATGATTATGAGTTGTTCACTATAGCAGAAACGCCAGAGCAAATTCTACATCAAATCCAAACATTCTATAAAGAACATGGGCATGATCACCCACACATTAGCGATGCCGGCCTATAGTCTCATTTGGCTTTAGACGTTGTGTATCTGCTCAATAACATGGGGCAACATTTCACAAGCTACTCGGCTGCGTAAATGTTTTTATTAGCGGACGCGCACAAGTACATGTAGCGCTCGACGTCCGCCATCCATAGCGGGCGACGCCGCTAATAAAAAATTCACCCAGCCAAGCAGCCTATATGCCTCAAGTTATTGAGCAGATGCGACGTTGTTACAGACCAGCCTAAATTCAAATGTGTTTTACTATATCAAGCATCGACCCGGAATACTTCAATAATATTTGGGATTTGTTGAATTTTGGTTAATACTCGACCTAACACATCAATACTCGGTACTTCAATTTTAAGCCTAAAATCTGCCTTGTTAGACTCTTTATCAGTTAGCGATTGTATAGTAATAATGTCAACATCTTCGCCTGAAACTATAGCAGAAATATCACGTACCAAACCACGTCGATTATAAGCCTTGATAACTATATCTACCGAATAATTATTCCTGATCTTATCGCCCCATTGTACTGGAACTAACCGCGACTTTTTAGCCTCGCTTACTTGTAAGACATTAATACAATCTTGGCGATGAATAGCAATCCCTTCCCCCAAGGTTATGTAACCAATAATTTCATCACCCGGGATAGGCTTGCAGCAACGCGCCATATGCGATAATAGATTATCAATACCAGCAACAATAACTTCGTCGCGTTTGCCTTTTTTTCTTGGCGTGGTAACTGCTGGACTAATATGTGCCTTAGCTTCATCGGCAGGATGTAACATTGCTTGCGGTGGATGTTTTAAACGCTGCAATGCCCCGATAACCTGCGACATTTTTATATCACCGCTACCTAATCCAGCCAATAGATCTTCTTCAGAATTACATTTAGCAACCAGATGTGACAACTCTTTAATATTAACATGATCAAATCCCAAGCGCTTTAATTCACGATGCAAGTTTTCACGACCATCATGAATGTTTTGATCGCGATTTTGTAATTTAAACCATTGTGCAATTTTAGCTTTAGCGCGCGAGGTAACAATATATTTTAAATGTGGATTTAACCAATCGCGACTTGGCCCTCCCTCTTTAGCGGTCAGGATTTCTACTTGGGCGCCATTAGGCAATGGTTGGTTTAGTGGGATCATCCTACCGTTAACTTTAGCACCGCGACAACGCTCTCCAATTGAAGAGTGAATATGATAAGCTAAGTCAATGGCAGTAGCCCCATTGGGTAAATCAATTACATCGCCCTTCGGGGTAAACACATAAACCCGATCTGCGAAGAATTCGGCACGCAAGGCCTCGACTGCCTCGCCATCCAATACCAATTCATCTTGCCAATTCAGAATTTGACGTAGCTGATTTAATTTCTTTTCATAATATGGTTCGTGCTCTCGACCTTCTTTATAGCGCCAATGGGCAGCCACCCCAAGCTCGGCTTGCTCATGCATTTGCCTGGTGCGGATTTGCACTTCAATAGTTCTACCCTGTGGCCCTAGTACTGCCGTGTGTAAAGACTTGTAGCCATTGCTTTTAGGATTGGCAATGTAATCATCAAACTCCTTCGGAATATGTTGCCATAGAGTATGCACTACGCCTAATGCAGCATAGCAGTCAGCAATAGTTGGCACAATTATTCGCAAAGCACGCACGTCATAAATTTCATTGTAGCCAACCATTTTGCGTTGCATTTTACGCCAAATACTATAAATATGTTTTACCCGACCATAAATTTCGGCATGAATATCCTGCTGCAGCAAAGCGTTTTTAAGCTGTTCTTGCACCATGGCAATATATTTTTCACGGTCTACGCGGCGCTCATCAAGCAAGGTTGCAATATTTTTATACAAATCTGGATGTAAAAATCGAAACGCAAAATCTTCTAATTCCCATTTAACTTGCCCAATTCCGAGGCGATTTGCCAGCGGGGCATAAATTTCCTTGGCTTCGTATGCAAGCTGGGTTTTTAAGCTATCGCTTTTAGTTTGCGCCGCAATCCGCATCGCACTCATATGAATTGCTAGTTTTATTAAAACCACCCGAACATCTTCAACAACAGCAAGCAGCATCTTGCGTAAATTGTGTAAATTCTCTTCGGCATTTTCGTTTTCTGAAACTTTGAGTGGATTGCGGGCGTGCACCGTATCCATTTCTTGGACACCAGCAACTAATTTATATGCATCATTGCCAAAAATTTCTTTAAGACGCGCAGCACTCAGCTTACCGGTATGAAAGGCCTCGTATAATAACCCAGCAATTAATGAGGTTGTATCTAAACCGAGTTCATCGAGAATTTCCGCAACTAACAGACCTTGCTGCACTACATGGTATTCATGGGCAAGATCATAAGCTGTGCGTACCATAGACTCATCTTGCACGGTACGTTTTGACATGATTTTTTTTAGCCATGCATCAATGTCAATTGATCCATCGCCTAATAGTGGCTGCGCTTCCCTGACCTTCACCATAGTCTTTGTCTTCCAGTTTTTAATGTTCCGCTAAACGATATTATCCTTAGTTAACAATGCCATCGATTCAACATGCATTGTATGCGGAAACATATCTATTATGCCAACTTTCTGTAACTTATATCCATATTCATTTACTAAAATACCACAATCGCGTGCTAATGTGGCAGGATTACAAGATACATATACAATTTGTTGCGCTGCTATTTTGGCAACTAACGGTAAAATTTCCAGAGCACCAGAACGCGGTGGATCTAAAAGTATTTTAGTATATTGTTGCTGCGCCCAGCTAGCAACAGTTTGATCTTTACTTAAGTCTGCAGCAAAAAATTCTACATTACTGATATTATTGCGTTTGGCATTTTCATAGCCCCTTAATACCATAGCTTCAGAACCCTCTACCCCAGTAACTTTGGCAGCACGTTGTGCTAATGGCAAAGTAAAATTGCCTAGCCCACAAAACAAATCCAACACTGTATCTGTGGAATTTACCTCTAACAGATCCAAAGCCTGTAAAATCATTTTGCGATTTATAGCTGGATTTATTTGGGTAAAATCAGTAGGATGAAACGCATAATTTAAATCACATTCAGGAACTGAATAATACAAACGCTCTGTGTTATCAGCTGGCCAAATTTTGGCTACTGTTTCTGGGCCACCGGGTTGTAAATATAAATGAAAATTATGTTGCTGTGCAAAATTTATGAGTTTGGTTAAATCTTGGGGTGGTAGTGTCGCCAAATTTCTAAAAATTAAGGCTAGCTGATCATCTCCAACAGCAACCTCAAGTTGTGCAATTTGATCATAACCAGATAATGTTTGAATGAATTCTTTTAATGCATTGATTAAGTTTCCAATGCTCGGATGTAGAATTGCACAACTATCAATATCTGCTAAATAGCTTTTTTGCTTTTCCCGAAAACCAACCAATACTTTGTCTTTTTTAATTACAAAGCGCACGCCTAAACGCGCCTTGGTGCGATAGCCCCAAATCGGACCAATTAAAGGCTCAAGTAATTGCTTTGGCTGCACGCTGCCAAAATGCAATAGCTGCTCTAATAAACTCTTTTGCTTAGTTTGGATTTGTACTGCATGTGAAATATGCTGTTGAGCACAACCACCACAAGTTAGATAATGTGGACACCCCGGCGTAACCCGCTCTGCCGCAGGCTTTACGATTTCTAAGACTTGAGCTTCGCTAAAGCGCCTTTTTTTTCTTTGGATGGTACAAGTAATTGTCTCGCCAGGTAATACCCCATCTACAAATATGGTTTTACCAGCGCTATCATGCCCAATACCACGCCCATCGTGACTAAGACGAGTAATTTCCAACAAAGTCATTTATTCAACCAACATCATTTAAAGACTAGGTAGTTTAACATGAAACAAGTGGCCTAGGTAACTTTTATCTTGCTAGGACTAGCTGTTACTGTTGCTCCATGTATTTTAGATCCTACAGGGGGGACCTTAATGTTATCAGTTGCGTTATTTGGTTTAGTGCAAATCGCCTTTTGGCGAGTTAATGTTGGCGGCGGAGGGCACGGCGCAAAGCCAGCATAGTAAGCAAGCCAACCATATAGTTTCATATTGACTCCGTAAATGTAAATTTATAAAGGCAATATTAATTATTAGCAGCAAAAATCATTAATGCTATACAGCCGCAGTTAGAACTTATATAATCGCATCAAAAAGCAGAGGTATGTAGTAATGTTACCTATTATTAAAGGCAAGTCCCAAGATAATGATAAGCAAGTCCCTAGCCGCAGTGTAAGTCAACATACCCAAGAGCCGCCACCTGAATTACGTCATCCATCATTAAACCCTAAGTTTGCTCGTTTTGCACCAAGGGTTGGGTTAACTCCCCCAAGCAGTCCGCAAAAAGGCGTTACGAAACATGCATCAGTGCAAAGCCTTGGCTCAATTGCAAGCACAACCCTGGATAGCTCAAGCTCAGCACATAACAGTCCAAATGGCGAAAGTTTTACCCCAGCTTTCCAATCCTTTAGCCCAAGATCACCGCGTGGTTCAAATTTTATCATGCACCCTGTTAGCCCATTAGCTACTCCAACCGAGCGTACAACAGCTGCTATACCATTTCCTTTACTCAATGAAGGCGCAGATGATATTAATGTTCGGCGCGTGCGTTATGAACCATTAGAGTCAAGTACAGATTCAGATGCTTCCTTTGCAAGTTTTTATTCATTAAGCACATTCAACACTAATGATGGCGATGCGGATCCGGAACTAGTCGCTGGCTTGCCGATTGAATTTTTAGATCGCATGTTTGTCTTATCACAATCTAATTTTGATTTATATGTAACACGAGCCACATTACTATCATTTAGGATCCAAAAACCTGATTTGTTACCAAACCGACGCCAGTCTTTAATGATTAATGATCGTGTTATTGCTGCTCCAAAAACTGTGCCGACAGCTACTACAAATAATACCTATTACTGCATTTGCGGTGGCCACATACCACGCGATCAGGCATTTTTGCTTTCAGAATATATCCCTTTAGATAACAATATACCAGGTACCTTCAGTGACGAGGTAATCAGTTTGCCAAATAATCTTAGACTTTTAGAATATTATCGCAAGCACATGAGCTTGGATATCCTAGAAGTTAAAGTCTTTGAAGGATTAATTTGTTTTTCTGAACATGTGCCACGTTACGAAGAATATACAGACATAGCTGGCAATAAAAAGTTTCGTAAACTTGAAGGTCAATATAATATCAATTACTTCATGCAAGAATCACGCACTTTGGATGCGCTTTTTGAATTATTTAAATTAGGAATTTGTGAATTTGAATACGCTGCCGATGGCAAAGTATATTTTACCGAACGCAATAAAAATAAGTGTATGATCGACCTTAGCAAAACCATCCCTAATATAGAGCATAACTATCCTATTTATTCTATTGATAGTTATGCTGAATTTATGCATTTCACTAATTTCATGCATGAATTAGCCACACAAATTTCCCCCAAAAGTAATTTTCATACGCCAGTGTTTTATTTGCAAAATGGCGAAGAGCTGCCGGTTATGTTACGTACTGGTATAGATGGCAATCCTATAACTTCAGATGCAGACGCTTATATTAACGGCATCCCGATAGATATTCCAACAATTGCGATTAAAACTTTTAATGGCGCACGAACCTCAAGTGAAGTATTCATTACTGGGCTTGAGATATTATTGGCACGGTTGACTTGCGAGACTTTTGAAGAATACTATACTTTTGTCGAAGTTCTAAAATCTAAGCTTCCAACTACTACTAAAGTATTTGCAGCTTATCCACAAGTATTTGCGTATTCTGACTGTAAGTACTGGATCCAATATAATCAAGATGAATATTACGTAAAGGAATTCATACCTAGATTAAAGGCCACTTTAGAATACTTTAAATCGTATCCACAAAGATTGCGCACTGTCGGTGAATCCAATCTAATTGATCTAGTATTATTACATGCATTTAATCACCCGCTTTACGTGCATGGCACTGAAGCAATGCATCCAAAATCTAGACCTGGAGAAGATAGCGCAATTGTTGCTTGTTTTAATGGCAAATTTGCCATAATTAAGAATGTAAAATCATACATTGCCTATTTATTACATGATCAACAAATACTAAGCACGCAATTAATTTTAATACATCCGCATTGGCTTGGAGATTTAAGCGATGGAGCATATTACGCTGATGCTTGGTTAGATATCCTTTCGATTCAAGCTCTAAATAAGTCTTTGGACGATAGTTATGATGCTATGAGAGCAGAGCATGAGTTCAGATGCTACTGGGAAATGTTAGTTAATACTCTTTCGCTTGGTCGCAAATCAGAAGAAACTGCGTTTCGAAAAATTAATACAAGAATGCAGATGTTACAAGATTTTTTAAAGCAAAGTTCATTTGATGCTGATGTTATAAGACAAAATATTGCTAAATATTATCTAAAGTACGATTTAGAGATTGCTCAAGTAAGAAGGGCGTTGGACTATACACCCAATTCACCACGTATAAGCAGTTTACCGGCTTAATAGACACTTACCTCATAGCCGGTGTATTTGCGTAAATTTATTACGCCTTGGTCAAATATTAAATATTGAGCTTTGACACCTTGTAAAACCCCTGAAATCTTCGGAGTTTTGTCCAAACATAGCGACGTAATTTTGCTAGGATATTCTAAAACTGGATATGTTAAAACTTTTTCTGGTTCGGCAGTTAACATTTCTATTGCGCCAAATTTGAACTGTGCTGCAATTTTCTGGATTTCTGAAGCAAACCTTACAAATAAACTATCGCGCTCTGCCTTTAGGTCTACCGGCTCAGCTACGCTTTTTAACATTTTGCGCCAATCTGTTTTATCGTTTAAGTGTTTAGCAAAAGTTATTTCTAGTAACCCTGCTTGATGGCGCGATTGCACCCGCATAATTGGCAGGGCTTGGGTAGCACCTTGATCAATCCAACGTTTTGGAACCTGGGTTTCACGCGTTACCCCAACCTTTAAACCAGAACTATTCGCTAAATAAACTATGTGCGGAATAAAGCAATTAGCTAAACCCCAATCCGATTCACGACATGTTCCTTTGTGATGATGGCAAGTTTCAGGTTTAACAATGCACATATCGCATGCTGCTAGGGTTTGGACACACGGAAAACAATACCCTTGATTGTAAGTTTTTTTAATATTTCTTTTGCAAGCTATACAAGATATTTTACCACTAAACTCTAAGTTCAAGGTTTTGCCTAAAAATCCATTTACCGAAACTGGCGCAATAGCTTTGCCATCAGCCGTTACCAAGTTAAAACTGTATTCTACCGGAGCGCTATCTTGCGCATGCATTTTTTGTATGTGCCCAGTTATATTAGTCATTTGACCTACCAGCAAATTTAGTGTTGTATAGGAGGAATGATAGCAGAACTTTGTATTGATGTAATTAATAGCTTCAAGGAATTGAAGAACTGTCTCGCAACTGTAAATGAATTAGTTTGCGTGCAAGATCGCCATTTGCCAGCTTGGTTTCAGGCACCTGCAAAACTTGGGCTTAATCCCAATTTGTCAAAGCGAGAGCAAGCCTGTGCGTTGTTGAATCAATTAGAATATCTAGATCAGCAAGAACCGAGAGAAATTCTAGTTGGTGCCGGAATCATTGCTGCTTCACAACAAACCTTAGATGCAACTATAAAATTAAATAATGCCAAGCTTGCTTTCAAAGCTGCAATGTTAAAAATTAAAGCAGCTAAAATTGCGCCAGATCATGAATTCTTATCGCAAAATTTTGAAGAGTTACTGCAAAAACGTGATATTAATCTGGCCAGCAGCATGATTCGCATGGGCTTAGCCAGAGTCCATCTAAAACAATGTTACCGAGTAATTCCATTTTTTAATGTAAGACCACGTAAAATTTCTTGGACTTGGGCTAATACACGTGCAATCAAAAAAATATCTGTCCAAGATGCGTTTCAGCTATTAAATAAAAACCAACGCGATGCAGGCATTGAACGTCAAATGTCCTTATTACAAGGTATTGATGCGGACGAAACACTTGCGATTATTCAAGATCTCGCACCACATTTACGCGCTAACATTGTGTTACCAGAAGGAAATAGCGAAAAGCGAATCATGGTAAAGGGTCCTGTACCAATTTTTTATTTAGCAGATGATAATTTAAACTTACCAGAGTTTGCACCACCAGGCGATAAGCGCGGTAAAGATATGGAGCGCAATGTTCGCAGTGACGTAAAAATTAATCCCGAACCTTTTTTACCTGCAATTCGAGCACATCGATATTTTAAATAATTATAAAATTTAAAAAAGATCCCTACAAATACGCAGGGATCTTTTAATATATACTCGTATACTACGGAGCCATAGATGGCGCTGCTGCAGGATTAACATCATCATTCGCTGGTTCAACTGCTGGTTCAGCTGCTGCTTCAGCTGCAACATGCGCTTGGAAGGAACCTAGTAATAGCACTGGTGCTGACTCAGGAGATGCCTCTGGTGCCGCTGCAACTTCTGCAACAACCGGCGCTGCCTCAGGAGCTGCTGCAACTTCTGCAACAACCGGCGCTGCCTCGGGAGCCGCTGCAACTTCTGCAACAACCGGCGCTGCCTCAGGAGCTGCTACAACTTCTTCAACTAGTGGCGCTGCCTCAGGAGCTGCTACAACTTCTGCAACTACTGGCGCTGCCTCAGGGGCTGCTGCAACTTCTTCAACAACCGGCGCTGCCTCAGGAGCTGCTGCAACTTCTTCAACAACCGGCGCTGCCTCAGGAGCTGCTGCAACTTCTTCAACTAGTGGCGCTGCCTCAGGAGCTGCTACAACTTCTTCAACTACTGGCGCTGCCTCAGGAGCTGCTGCTTCAGCTACGACATTGCTAGCAACCTCAACGACAGAATCTGCATCTGTCGAAGTATCAACATCGTTGTCGTTGTCATCATCATCATCGCCTAAGTCATCAAGAGTCTCATTAGCTTCTGTTCCGGCAGGAGCAGTTAGTTCTACAGGAACAGTTGGTTCTACAGCAACGACGGGATCTGCAAATGTAACATTAAGACCAGGCACTACCTCTGGGGTAGCTGCAGTAAGATTTTGGGCATTTGCTAAATTAACTAAAAAAAGTTGTAATGCGGATACCAAGTCTGGATATTTACCAGTAAATGCTGCATTGAATTCTATCAGTGCTGCTGCGTTTGTTTGGGGATCAGATTGATAGGCTGCATTCAACTGGGTGAGAACTTCTTGTACTTCAGCTAGGGTATTTGGTGCTTCCATAGGCATGTTGACTCTCCTGTCTTAATTGCTCATTACTAACTCTACCTTTTTTAGCAAATGAAAAAAAGATATACAACAAGAAAATTTACCAAACTTTCTTATAAAACTAAGTAACAAAGTAATTAGCTTTTTAAGCTGTAAGTTTCTTTCAGAAAGAAACTTAATCCTGCAGCAAGCAACAACCCTAACGGAATTATCAATAATGCAGTTTTAAAATCAGCAGCATTAACCATTGCAGCACTTTGAATTTGATTGCTACGCAAAGCATCAACAACAATTCCTACTAATGGTTGCAACACAAATCCACCTAACATAACAATAAAGTTAGTAAATGAAACTGTGGTAGCACTCATACCAGGACGGCAGCTGTCTTCACCTACTGCAAATACCAAAACTTGTGCACTAGCTAAAAACCCCAGAGCAAATAAGACAGTAAATAGTAAACTGATGGTTGGATTTTGCAAGCGCAACAATACGCATGCTGCAACTGCAGCTGTGATCGATCCTAACATTAATGGGATACGCCTACTGCGTATATAGTCTGAAGTTCTACCCCAAATTGGGCCACCGATTGCAAATCCTAGAAACACCATTGATGTTCCTAAAGCAGCTTGTTCTTTACTTAAACCAACACTCTCTAAATATGCGACTGACCAGAATTCAGCAAACCCTGTTAAAGGTAAAAAGGTTAAACAGCCAATCATACCATTGATCCATAACTGCTTTGATCTAACTACCTCTAATAATTCTACCCAAATGCTTAGACCTTTATGCGAAGCCCTGCCTTGTGAACGAAATTCACGATCCGAATTATCGCGGATCACAAACCACAGAATTGCCGCAAGAATAAAGCCTACAAAGGCAGAAGCAAATAAGGTTTCTTGCCAACCCATAACACGAACAAAATTTGACATCAAAATGCCACCACTCATAGCGCCAAACATACCTAGAGCAGTACATAGCCCAGCAACCATTGCAAAGTATTTACGCGGTAACCATAGATTGGCAATTTTTAGGACACCTACATAGGCAAACGCTGAACCAAAACCAACCAAAAACCGACCCAGCTTGGCTACCCAAAGGGTGCTGGTCCCAGCAAAGACGTAGGTACCGATGGCACAAAGCACACAAGCTAGGGTTAGCACGCGACGCGGCCCCCAAAAGTCCATCATCAAACCAACTGGGATCTGTAACGGCACATAGGCTAAATAGTAATAGGAAACCAAAACTCCAAGACCTGCCTGACTTAAGTTGAACGTCTGCATTAATTCTGGATGAATAACGCTTGGCGCAACTCTCAGATAATATTCATAACAATAGAATATAGCGCCTAGCACACACATTAAGAGGGCTACCCATGCCACAGAACCTTCATTTGAATTAGGAGCGGCAATACCATCAATTTGCGTTGTAACAGTAGTCATACAATCTCTCTTTTCCGTTTTCTTAGTCAAAATGCTATCTTTGTTGCGTTCGGACGTGTATTCTTATACCAATTTTTGCACTTTGCACTTTTTAGATAAGCTTGTAAATACTCAAGCGAAGAAAATATTTTCAATAGTCACTTGATTTACTTGATTTTGAGGGTTAGGCATATGAACTATCGACATATATACCATGCCGGCAATTTTGCCGATGTGTTTAAACATTGGATCCTAACTTTATTACTCCAAAAATTTTTAGAAAAAGATACGCCATTTTTTATTCTCGATACCCATGCAGGAATTGGTATTTACAATTTAGAACATGAAAATGCCAAGAAAACTCAGGAGTTTTGCTCTGGCATTACTAAGTTATTGAAGCATAAAGTAACTGCTGATTTCAAAAAATATATCGAGATTGTTAATAATTTAAATTCTGGCGGTGAAATGCAGCTTTACCCTGGTTCACCGTATATTTGTAATGATTTTTTACGCAGTGGCGATCGCCTTGCTTTGGCTGAGTTGCACCCAGAAGATTTTGCAAGTCTAGAACAAAATTTTGCCGATAATCCACAGATATCTTTATTAAATCAAGATGGTTATGCTGCTATAAAAGCATTATTGCCACCGCTCCAGAAACGTGGTTTGATATTTATCGATCCACCCTTTGAAGTTCCAAATGAGTTTGATTTAATTGTTAAGAGTTTACAAACCGGTTTGAAGCGATTCGGGCATGGCGTATTTGCAATTTGGTATCCTATTAAAGATCGCAAATTAGTAAAACGCTTTTATAGCCAAGTAAAAGCTTTAGAAATAGAAAAATTGCTTACCATAGAAATTCATGCGAATGCTCCAACATTAAATCAACTTAGTAGCTGCGGTATGCTCATAATTAATCCACCCTGGCAATTAGATGCCAAATTACGCGCTAATCTACCGCAACTACTAAAGTACTTTGAGTTCCCACATGGAACGTATGTAGTTGAAAATTAAGGGGTAGCTCTGGCTCGTTTAACACCAGGGGTTGCACTACTGACGCTAGAATTAGATACACCAGACGCAGATGTTACAGCTGTGTCGCTTACTGCCGTAACTTCAACTAATGCACTAACCTCAGCAGTTAAACCGCAATGCCTTAAAAATGCATCAAGGGTAGGTTCATGCCCTAAAAAGACCCGAACTAAATCCATTGCATCTTTAGTAGCACCAGGTTCTAAAATGCATTTACGATAACGCATTCCAGCCTCTTTATTAAGCGGATCCTCTTTAAATCTTTCATAAAACATGCAAAATGCGACAACTTCGGAATACATATAGCCGTAATAACCACAGTAATATTCATTGCCGAATATATGATGAAATGATGCTGGCACTGCAATATCCAGTTTTGGCAATTTACAAATCTCTGCGCACAACTGATTATAAAATGCATTGATATCCAATGTTGCTAATTGATCAGCATTCATGGCATGTACATGATAATCAAAAGTAGAAAATCCTAATTGTCTTTTATAAAAATATCCAGCGTGTAACAACTCTGCTTCGCGAATTTTGATAACCATTTCTGCTGGAATTGGTAGGCCGGTATCTTTATGTGCGCTAATTCGATTTAGAATGCGTTGATCAAAACACCAATTTTCAAGCATTTGTGATGGAGCTTCTACAAAATCCAACTCCACATGAAAACCATTATTATCAGGCAGTTGCACCCGACTACAAACACAATGCATCACATGCCCAAACTCATGGAAAAATGTCGTTACGTCATCAAAACTTAATGGCGCATCAGTTGGAAAATTACATAACATCATGATTAAATGTGAGGTGCGGTGATTTGCCACCCCGGTAAACTTACTTGCATCCCCACCATAAATTATTTCGCCAACACAAGCATGGGCATATTTTCCTTCGCGTGGCGCCAAGTCTAATATAAAACTACCTATTATTTCTTTAGTTACTGCATCTCGCACTTCATACAATTGCGTATCTGCATGCCATTTATTATCTGTTGCCAATTCACTAAATTCTAGCCCAAGGAGTTCCTGATATATCGCCATAGTACCTTGCAGGACTTTAGCACGCGGGAAATATTCGCGAATAATTTTATGATCAACTTGACACAACGCTTTTTCGCGTTGTTTCATGTAAAATGCCATATCATATAAATTCAACTCGAAATTAGGATCGCCGGTATGCTTTTTGGCGTAATCACGCAATGCTTCCAGTGTTTTATCTAATAATGGTTCAAAACGTTGATTCATCTCAGTTAAAAATTTTGCGACATTAGCAGCATTTTTTGTCATTTTTAATTCTGTAGCATAATCTGCAGCAGATTTGAAGCCTAATAAAGTTGCCATGCGATCGCGTAATTGTAGCATTTCAATTGCAATAGGTGTGTTAATATCTTTGCACCTCGTATTAAAAGCATTGAACATTTTGCGTCGTACTTCTCTTGTAGTACAATATTCCATGATTGGGTACAAGTCAGGATACTTAAGGGTTACTTTGTACACCCCATCGCGAACGAAACGATCTTTAGTAAACCAATCATCTGGCAAACCGTTTAATTCTTCGCGGGTAAACTCGAAACTTGTCGTGTCTTCATTTAAGTTACTCTGGAACTTGATAGTTAATTCAGCAAGACGTTGCTGGATCTGTTTTAATTCAGAGCGCTGTGCAGCATCTTCTAAAGTCATACCACTTCTACCGTATTCCCGCACTTTATCTTCAACATACGTTTTTTCTTCTGCAGTTAGAATATGCTGCTCTGTTTGAAACACAATATCATAGTAAAGTTTAAACTTAGCATATGCATCATCGCGCATTTGCTGCTCAATCACAAAAGCTTCTAGTTTTTCAGAAAATTCAGTTGAAACATCACGTACTTCTTTTGAAAAATGCACATCTTTTGCAATTTTAATCATTGCCACAGCACCTTGTGTAGCAAAATCTAAATTAATCATTGGTTGCACTACAGTTGCAAAGCTTAAAGTTTGCGTTTGTGCGATATAATCATAAGTTGCTGCAACAACTTCGCTATAACGTTCGAAAGCCTCACTGATTGTTTCTGCAGTAATGTTCGCGAAATCCATTGGCATATTAAACAAACTAAGCTGCAGCGTATAATAATTGGGCTTTATTTCTGGGACAGTTGGAGAGAATCTTAAAATAGCAGGCATACCAGACATCGCAAACTCCTTATGCAATATTGACTACATTATGAAAATATCATATTTATTTTCAGATTACTACAATATGTCCATTCTAAGACAGCTAGAAAATCTGTATTTAGCAAATTTATCAATCTGTTGAACGCAATCATGTTCACTGTCATTTTGTAGCTAGTTAATTATACGAAAGTATTTCTAACTGTTGCTCGACGTCTACCTTGTTGTTGCACACGTAATTCATTATTTACCAAACGCGCGTACGCTGGATAAAGCCTGGCTACAATTCCTGGCAAGCAACCCCCGGCATCACTAACATTTCCTTCTAAACATTGCACGACTTGAGTAAGTAACGCTGGCTCATTGCGACGCTCTGCTGCAACACCAGCAAGATTCCAAGTACGCAGTAATATTTCATAAATATTAACCATCGTTTCTGAATTCTCTACTCCTGCAGTTGGGCTATTAACCAACGCTAAAATCGAAGTTAAAACCTGACTTATATTTGCTAGTTGCTGCGGAGCAAAACCTGCTCTTGCAGCATGCTGTTGAATTAACTCTATAAGTCTTGTCATAGGAATGGCAGGCTCATTAGAATGTAAAAATTGATCATCAATAAGCTGCATGGTTGGAAAGCCTTCACGAATTAAAGTACGCGTGTATTTATGCGCATCTGTCAGAATTCCTGCTGCAATGTCGGCTGCATCGCCTGTTACCGCTGGGGTTTCATTCAAAGCTTGGGCTATAGCTATTGCCTCATCAATATTATTAAGCATTACCGATACCTTATTTTGTTCTTATCTTGGCAATAGTAACAA
The DNA here is from genome assembly GCA_020054325.1 of Gammaproteobacteria bacterium. GTDB lineage: Bacteria > Pseudomonadota > Gammaproteobacteria > UBA6186 > Azoamicaceae > JAGVLG01. The sequence continues at coordinate 31,694 of JAGVLG010000089.1, read as the reverse complement.
AACTAACGTAAAAAATCTAGGGGGCGAGGCGGAAAATGAAAATGCACTGCATTTTCCCGACTAGCGCCATCCGAAGTATGAGGATGGCAGTTTTTTTCGCTTGCGAAGCAAGTATTGGAAAAAACAAGGGGTAATGCACCCATGCTGCAGAAATTCGCAATCTTTGATATCATTACCAACTCGGGGCGTAGCGCAGCCTGGTAGCGCACTTGCATGGGGTGCAAGGGGTCGGAGGTTCAAATCCTCTCGTCCCGACCAACTAATAGAGGTCCGTTCTTGTTACATAGGTAACACTTTATTCCGGATACATGGGTAACACTTTTTCAGCAAAAGGGTTATCTATGGGTTGGTCCGTAAAAATGCCAGAACTCTACAAAAGGTTTCATATATTGTAACCTTTTGTATACCCTGCCTTGACGCTCTCTACACAATAGGTTACACTTACTGTAACCTTATGTAGGGCATAGCATGCAACCAATAAAATTATTAACTAATTGGCTAGCCAAAAATGCAAAGATTGGGCATTGCTTATTTACTATTAAGGATTTGGCAGGACTTTACCCAGATTTATCAAATGCGGCTTTAAAGACTCTACTTAGCCGTGCTGTGAAAAGTGGCTATCTGGAAAAGATATGCCGCGGGGTATATTTATACTCTCAGAATTATGTTAACGATGGCCAGATATTATTTCACACTGCAGCTTTATTAAGAGCAGATGACTTCAACTATATCAGCTTGGAAACAGCATTAAGTGATGCTGGAGTAATTTCGCAAGTACCAATCAACCATATTTCTATAATGTCATCTGGCAGAAGTAGTACCATTAATTGCGGTAAATATGGAACAATTGAATTCATACATACAATGCAAAAACCAGAGCAAATATCTAGACAGTTATTTTATGATCAAGCATGTAAATTATGGCGTGCTAATATAGATCTTGCGTTACGAGATATGAAAGCTACCCGCAGAAATTTAGATTTGTTAATTAAAGAGTAATTATGAATGAACCTTTTTGATCAATTAGTAGATGTTGCTCTAAGAAATCAACCCTCACTAGCTCCATTACGCTCTGTTGTTGAAAAAGAACTGCTACACCATGATATTTTGCGAATACTAAAAGAAACTGACCTCTTAAAAAATCTTACTTTTATTGGCGGAACATGTTTACGATGCTGCTATGGGGGAATACGATTAAGTGAAGATTTAGATTTTAATGGTGGCCGCGATTTTTCTTGGGCAACTCTAGCGAATATGAGCAAAATTCTAATTGAAAAATTACAAAAAAAATATGGATTATCTGTTAAAGTTAGCGAACCTATTAAAGAATCAGGTAACGTTGATACTTGGAAATTATCAATTGAAACACATCCTAATAAAAAAGATTTACCTGCCCAACGAATCAATATTGATATCTGTGCATTAAATTCTTACGAAACTTTACCTATGCTATTGTTGAACCCATATGGGGTTGATATGGGAACAAGTGGATTAGTTATCCAAGCGCAAAGTAGAGAGGAAATTTTTAGTGATAAATTAATAGCTATTGCTTTACGTCCAAATCGTATCAAATTTAGAGATCTGTGGGATATAACATGGTTATATCAACAAAATGTAAAACCTAGATTTGAATTAATCCCTATAAAAATAGCTGATCGCCAACTATCAACCACTTCCGTTTTAGAATCCTTTCATTCAAGAAAAATACAACTACATGATAATAAAGCTATGTTTAATGATTTTAAAAAAGAGATTCAAAAGTTTCTTCCCAGTCAACAACTACTCGATAAAAATATGGTGGATTTATGGAAATTCATTCTGTATTTACTAGATGATATGGAAAAACAAATGCTGCTGATTTTATCAAATACTACTGATGCAAGATAAAATTAGAAAAATGAGCTGGCAACTAGAAGCTAACTGCCAGCATTATATTGTGTATATTTACATGCTAAATAAGGCCCTAGCTCTTTGAGCCATAGTAGGGTTCGTCTCTGCTCGTAGATTAGCCACAAAATCGCCAACAATAGATCTTAATTGTTCTTGCAACTTTGCATCCCCATACAAATACTTTATTGCCTTACGTGCACAAACAATGGGGGCTTCTTGCCCTTCAGCTAGATCTGGCACTTCATTAATAAAAGCTTCGTGATGCTCGGTTACTGTTAAGTTTGGCATGTCTGGTTCACCGTCTATACCTTGCGCAGAAATTTGCTGTAAAAATAGTTCCAGCGGTATTGTACCGAGAGCTGTCATTTCAAATGTCCCGTGCTTATTAGGGTGTCCTGATGCAGCATTCGCTTCTGCTCTATCTTCTATTACTGCGCGACAGTTAGCTACAAATTCTGGATGAGTATATAAACTATGAGGAACATGCTTAAAGAATATTTCTTTAGCCTTTACCGTGCGCTCACCAGTCTTTTTATTGGTTTCAACAAAGAGCTTTATTAATTTTTCTGGTAATACCGATCTATTTTTATCCAACTCTTTACCATTTGCATCCTTTAAGACTATACCTGACTCCTCTTGCCATTCACGATTGGCAGCATGAAGTGGTTCTTCCCCAGCATCAGGTTTTCCAGCCAAGCCATCCCACACAACCCTACCAACTTTACCTGCTTTAGCCTTTACCAATTTTCCGAGAATAACGTGCGGCGCGCCATTAATTAGCGTAAATCCAAATGTATTTACTCCATCTATAACAGGACGTCTATTTTTATCTAAAACTGCAAACGGATCTACTGCTATTGGACATCTAATATACACATCACGTGAAAAAGTACCATTTGATAATTCCTTGATAATATCTTGTGGTAAATATTGTGAAGCGGATAATCCTACAGAAGCACGTCTACGATAAAGAGCATACATACCAACCATCACTAATCCGCCTACAACTGCTGTTTTGGCAAATGCGTAATTAGTTTCATTATCATTAATGTTAGGCACTCTAATTTCTCCGAATAAATTACAAAAACTATACATAAGAATGCATTATGACTCGCACCATACCTTTCATTCTACAGATCACTACCAAACTTGACAAATGCTTGACATCTTGATTCATCTCATTGCATCATAATAACAATGTAGTGGTTATTGTTTTAAATAAAGGATTTTCCATGCCAAATCAAGATGTTCAACTAGCAGCAGATGATAAACTAGTTATCGATGTTAAAACTCAGACCATGCACGTTAGCTTAAAAAATGGCTTTAGTAAAACTTATAATATATCTACCGCAGAAAGAGGGATCGGAAATGCCAGTGGCAGCTATCAAACACCATTAGGTCGACACAAAGTTTGCGCTAAAATTGGAGCTTTTGCGCCGCTATATACAATATTCAAATCAAGGGAAAACACTGGAGCAATCTGCGAAACAATTAATGCACCGACTACAGACGATTTAATTTTAACTAGAATTCTAAGGTTAAGTGGCGAAGAACCAGGGGTTAATTCTGGAACTAATGAAGACGGTACATGTGTGGATTCATATGAGCGCTATATCTACATCCATGGCACAAATCGCGAGGATTTACTTGGCACTCCGGCATCAAAAGGCTGCATTCGCATGGCTAATGCAGATATAGCAGAGTTGTTTTTAATGATTAAACAAGACACTGCGGTAGAAATCCATGCTGATGTAACAACTGCCCCGAAATTAACTTTGGCATAAAAAATTATAAGTATTCTAAACCAAACGCGGCACGCTAGTAAACTTCGGAGGACAATGCTTATCATTCCAAGATTTTAACCAATCAGCCGCTGGATCCGTGACGTCATTTGCGCCAAATAAAGCTCCAGCGCTGCCAAGAGCCATACCAAATAAAGCAGCTCCAGTACGGGTAAGATCGCGAAGTGTATCACCAACAGTAGTAACAATAGTCACACTGGGCTTTTGTGTAACATCACATAAGTAAATATTCAGGAAATCACGCAATTGTAACAAATCATTCATTTGTTTGGTTCGGATAGCATTCTGTAATTTCTCAACCCAGTTTTCAGAGTTAACTTGAATTGTTAGGATAAGATTTTTTTGTTGTAGTAAATTTTGTAAAACCATGTCCCAATCACTGGCAATATTCGATATCAAATGGCTATTTAAATCGCCAATAACTAATGCTAGTTTGTCATTAATTTTGCGTGACAACTCCAATAGAGTATTGTAGATCCGTTGCAATATATCTTCAACAGCGATGTAAAACCTAATTTTAAACTCTTTTTTATACAGGTTAACCCTTGTGGCATGAGAAATTGTATCATTGAGTTCATTCAAATATGTATGTAAAACATCAAATGAACTTGAGTAAGAATTGATCGTAGCAATACTTTCATCAGCAATATCAGTCGTAACAGCTTCTCGCATAGCAATATAAAATCCTGCTAAGCGGCAAATTACAATATTTTGAAAATCATAAGACTGAAAATTACCCTTTACATCATTAAAATTTAATATTGGCATATGGATACTCTACGTAATTATTCTTCACTGTCAGATTTTTCTTTTTCAATGTTATTCGGATCTAAATTAACATTTGCCATGATAGCGCGAAGTTTTTGACCTTGTTTAAACGTTACCACGCGACGCGGTGCAATCATCACTTCTTCGCCAGTTTTTGGATTACGCCCAGGACGAGCATTTTTATCTTTTAACTCAAAATTTCCAAAACCAGATATTTTTATTGTCTCACCGCTTTGTAATATTAAACTAATTTCATTAAAGAAATTATCTACCAACTCCTTTGCATCGGATTTACTCAAGCCTAAGGTTTCGCATAAACTATTTGCTAGTTCTGCTTTAGTAAGACTCATAAATATCCTATCTTAATTTTGCATTAAAATCTTTCTCTAATATCGAAACCACACGTTCAAAAATATCGTTTACTGTAGCATCGGTTAAAGTGCTTGTTAAATCCTGCAAGGTTATGCCCAAAGCCATACTCTTAAAACCAGGTTCAATTCCCTTGCCTTGATATACATCAAATATCACTAAATTTTGCAGTAACTTTCCAGCGGTTTGCTGAATTGCCTGTACTATATTAGCAGAAGCCACCTCTTTAGCAACCAAAATTGCTATATCGCGGCGCACTGCAGGATACTTGGAAAAAGCAGAGAAGTTAGCTACTTTGCCACTTATCACTGTCACAAAATCAACTTCAAACAGGTATACCGGAGTATTTAGACCTAGCCGTTGCTGTAAAGCTGGATGCAATAAACCTATTTTACCTACCCTAGCATTACCTAAATAAATACCAGCACATTGCCCTGGATGCAGCGCTACATCTGTTTCAACTCTAAAATTTAATAAATTTGTATTGTGGCCTAAGGCAAATAACGCCATCACATCTTCTTTGATATCGTACAAATCAATAGCCCGCGGCGCATTTGCCCAACCTTCCGGATAAACATTACCACTACAAGCACCGGCTATGGTTTTAACCTGCTCTAAATTATTATCAAATTCAGTAAATCTCAAGCCAATTTCAAAAAATCGCAAGCGATCTTGCTGTCGATTTTGATTGTATAAAACTGCATTTACTAAACCAGGTAGCAAAGATGGGCGCATTACTGACATATCCACTGAAATTGGATTAGCAACCAACCTGGTATGTTCAACCGCAGGGAAAAATAATTTTGATAATTCAGGATCAATGAAGCTATATGTAATCGCCTCGTTATAACCACGGTTAATTAGACATTCTACAATGTGATTCTCAGTTACTAGCTCTTCTGGTTGCGCAGTAAAAGCCAAGGTTCCAATAGGCAATTGCGCTGGAATATTATCATAACCGTAAATGCGTACAACCTCTTCTATTAAATCAATTTCACGTTGCATGTCGGTACGAAACTCTGGTACCGTTATAATAAAATCATCGGGTAGCGCACCAGCTTCAACAACCATACCTAAGTTCTTAAGAATTTCAGTAACTTTATCTACCGAAATTTCAATTCCAGCTACACGCTTAATACGTGACAAACGTAATGGAATCTTCACACTCTCCGGTAGATACTGCAGTGATTCTGCTCCTATAATTGGCCCTACATTACCACCAACAACTTCTAATAATAATTGCGTTACTCGCTCCAGAACCTTCACTTGCATGCCAGGATCAATCGCACGCTCAAATCTATAAGAGCTATCAGTTTGTAAACCTAAGCGCCGTGCTGCCAAACGAATTTTGATTGGATCAAAATAAGCACATTCCAAAACTATGTCTTTAGTATCAGCGTTAATACCAGAATTCAAACCACCTTTGATTCCTGCAACTGCTAACGCTTGTTTTGGATCGGCAATTACCAAAATTTCTGGATCAAGTTCTACTTGTTCCTCATCTAATAAAGTTAAGGTTTCTGCTTTATTAGCATTACGAACTACTATGGTATGATCATGAATATGATTAAGGTCAAATGCATGTAATGGTTGCCCCCATTCCAACATCACAAAATTAGTAATGTCCACTACTGGCGAAATGACATTAATACCTGCAATTCGCAGGCAATCTTGGATCCAAGCTGGGGTAATTGCATGATTATTAATACCTTTAATAATACGACTGCAATATCTCGGACATGCGGTAGGGTTTTTAACTTCTAATCTAATTTTATCATCAACTTTCGCAACAATTGTTGCAACTTCAGGATAAGCAAAGTGCAACCCATTTACCGCAGCCGTTTTGCGTGCAATACCGATTATTCCTAAACAATCAGCACGATTTGGAGGGACAGATATCTCTAATTCATCCCCTGCAATGCCTTCTACTTCCAAACCAATATTGGTTAATTGTTGCGCTAATTGTTCTGGTGTAACATTAAAATCTAAATATTTACGCAACCACTGTAAACTGAATTTCATTATGATCTACCTAAAATTGTGCTAGAAAACGCAGATCGTTTTCAAACATCATGCGTAAATCTGGTATGCCGTAACGTAGCATCGCTAAACGATCTATGCCCATCCCAAACGCCCAGCCAGTGTATTTTTCCGAGTCAATTCCGCAATTCTCTAATACTTTTGGATGTACCATACCGCATCCTAAAATTTCTAGCCAACCAGTATTACTACAAATACGACAACCCGATCCTTTACAAGCGGTACATTCCATGTCTACTTCAGCAGATGGCTCAGTAAACGGAAAATATGAGCTTCGCAAGCGAATGTTAACTGGTTGCTCAAAAAAGACTTGCAGTAAGTTTTGCAAAGTTGCCTTCAAATTAGCAATAGTAGTAGTGTCATCAACTACTAAGCCTTCAATTTGATGAAACATCGGTGTGTGAGTAATATCTGAATCGCAGCGATATACCCGACCTGGTGCAATTAATCGAAACGGTGGCTTAGCTCCTTTAGATTGCATAACACGAATTTGTACCGGCGAGGTATGGGTTCGTAGTAATTTACCATCTGCAAAATAGAAAGTATCTTGCATCGCACGCGCAGGATGGTGCGCTGGAATATTTAAGGCTTCAAAATTGTGATAGTCATCCTCAATTTCAGGGCCACTAGCTACAATAAATCCGGCACTTTTGAAAATTTGTTCTAAACGTAATCGCGTCTTAGTTACTGGATGCAAAGTCCCCAACGGCATTCCACGACCTGGTAAAGTCACATCCACGGTCGAAGCATTTAACTTGGCCTCTAATTCTTGTTGTTGTAATTGTGCAGTTTTTTCTTGGAAAGCGCTATCAAAGGCATTTCTCGCTTTATTAACTTCTTCACCAAATTGTGGTCGTTCTGTCGCTGGTAAAGTGCCTATAGTTTTTTGCTTTAAGGTTAATTCACCATTTTTACCGATGAATTTAACGCGGGTATCTTCAAGTTCGAGAATTGTATTTGAATTAGATATGGCTTGCAGGGCCCTTACAAGCAGTTGTTCGATTTCTTTATGTTTGAAATCAGCCATGGTTCCTACCTTAACAAAGAAGGCCTACAGATCATTAATCATATCTGTAGGCACTCGTTTGAGGCTATAGTCGTCGTCATTAGAATTTAGCTATGCATAAAAATTACGCAGTTCCTAAAGCTGCTTTAGCTTGTGCTGCAATTTTTGCAAAAGCTAATGCATCATTCATCGCGATGTCAGCTAATACTTTACGATCCATATCGATATTAGCTTTCTTTAAGCCTGCGATAAAACGACTATAGGTAATTCCGTTTAAACGTGCCGCAGCATTGATTCTTGCTACCCATAATACCCGAAACTGACGTTTTCTCTGTTTACGATCGCGATATGCATATTGCGCAGCTTTAATAACTGCTTGCTTCGCAACCCTATATACTTTACTACGAAAGCCATAATAACCTTTAGCTTCGTCTAAAACCTTTTTATGCCGTGCCCTTGCGGTAACACCACGTTTTACTCTTGCCATTTATTATTTACTCCTGGGGTTGTTAAGCATGCGGTAACATTTTGATTACTGCGTCTAAATCACTTTCATTTACTTGGTTTAAACCACGTAATTGTCTTTTACTTTTAGCGCTTTTCTTCGTTAAAATGTGACGCGTAAATGCATGTTTGCATTTGAAACCGCCACCCCCAGTTTTTTTGAAGCGCTTTGCAGCACCTCTATGTGTCTTCAGCTTTTTATTGCCTGCTTTTGCCATTTTCTCTACTCCGCATTGAGCCTTACTTTTGTTGCTTTGGTGCCAAGATCATAACCAATTGTTTGCCCTCAAGTTTAGGGAAAAAGTCTACCTTGCTAATATCAGCTAAGTCGGCTTTTACTCTCTCTAGCAACTTCATGCCTAAGTCTTGGTGCGCCATTTCACGACCACGGAACCATACCGTAATCTTGACGCGATCACCGTTATCTAAAAAACCACGTAGGTTGCGTAGCTTTACCTCGTAGTCGTTCGTGTCCGTACTTGGACGGAACTTCTGCTCCTTCAGTTTCGCCTGTTTTTGTTTTTTCTTAGTAGCAGCACGCTGCTTCTTTAACTCAAACAAACGTTTTCCGTAATCTTCTATTTTCGCTACTGGTGGTTCAGTATTAGGTTGAATTTCAACCAGATCTAAACCAGCTTCTGTTGCAGCCCTTAATGCATCTTGCAAAGAAACTACACCAACTTTGTTCCCGGACGCATCTATGAGTAATAACTTAGGCGCTTTGATCTGCCCATTTACACGGTTGCGGGTTTCTTTTGTGGAACTAATGGTTCACTCCTCCATCGATTATTAATCTGACTATTAAGTAGTTCGACAAACTCATCTTGGGTGAAAGATCCTAAATCTTCACCTTCACGGGTTCTCACAGAGATAGTTTGATTATCAACTTCTCGGTCGCCTATTACCAGTAGGTATGGAACTCTTTGAATAGTGTGTTCGCGGATTTTAAACCCAATCTTCTCGTTTCTCAAGTCCTCAAGGACCCTAAAGCCCTGTTTTTGTAAAAAAGATGTCAATTCGACGCATCTTGGACGCTGTGCATCGGTAATATTTAATACAACTGCCTGAATTGGTGCCAACCAGACTGGGAAGGATCCAGCGGTTTCCTCTATCAGGATACCAATAAAACGTTCCAAAGAGCCCAGAGCCGCCCGATGCAGCATCACAGGAGTTTGCTTGGAACCATCCTCGGCTATGTATGTTGCTTCCAATCGCTCTGGCATAGAAAAGTCTACCTGGATAGTACCACATTGCCAGACGCGCCCCAGGCAATCCTTTAAGGAAAATTCAATCTTGGGGCCATAGAATGCGCCTTCTTTAGGACATAATTTATAATCAAGATTGGCTTGCTTGAGTGCCAGCTCTAGGGCATTTTCGGCTTTATCCCACATTAAATCGCTGCCAACACGCTCATCTGGGCGGGTCGAAAGACGGATTAAAACTTCGTTAAAGCCAAAGTCAGCATACATTTCAAACACAAGCTTTATAAAATCTGCAACTTCAGCCTGAATTTGCTCTTCAGTACAAAAAATATGCGCGTCATCTTGCACAAAGCTGCGCACGCGCATTAAACCATGCAAAGCACCCGATGGTTCGTAGCGATGACAACAACCAAATTCTGCTAAGCGCAACGGTAAATCGCGATAGCTTTTAATACCCTGGTTGTATACTTGTACATGACATGGGCAATTCATTGGTTTTACAGCGAACGGTACTTCATCAGCCTCTAGCATAAACATGTTTTGGCGAAATTTATCCCAGTGTCCAGATTTTTCCCATAAGGTACGTCCCACCACTTGTGGAGTACGGATTTCTTGATAGCCACGAGTTGCTAATTTAGCCCGTACATAGTCCTCTAACACCCGATAAATACTCCAACCATTAGGATGCCAAAATACCATGCCAGGTGCTTCATCCTGCATATGGAATAAATCAAACTTCTTGGCTAATTTACGATGATCGCGCTTTTCAGCTTCTTCTAAACGATGTAAATATGCATCAAGACTTTTTTGATCGGCCCACGCAGTACCATAAATACGCTGCAACATAGCGTTGTTAGAATCGCCCCGCCAGTATGCTCCAGCAACCTTCAATAATTTAAATGCCTTGAATTTACCTGTGCTTGGCACGTGTGGACCACGACATAAATCAATAAATTCACCTTGCTGGTAAAATGAAAGCTGTTCACCCGGCGGAATTGCAGCAATAATTTCAACTTTATATTTTTCACCTTTCTTTTCAAATAGCTTAATGGCATCTTCACGGCTCATTAAGGAACGGTGCACTACTAAATCTTGTTTCACAATTTCATGCATCCGAGCTTCTATAGCAGCTAAATCTTCAGGAGTGAAAGCGCGTTCAAATCCAAAATCATAATAAAAACCATCTTCTATTACTGGGCCAATTGTAACCTGAGCGGAAGGAAAAAGTTGTTGTACTGCTTGCGCCATTAAGTGAGCGCAGGAGTGTCGAATAACATCCAGGCCTTCTTCATCCTTAGAGGTGATAATGCTTAAGTCGCTATCTTGATCAATCAAATAAGAGGTATCCACTAGCTTACCGCCGACTTTACCAGCAAGTGCCGCTTTAGCTAAGCCAGCCCCAATGCTCTCTGCAACCTGCTGCACTGTAACTGGGTGGTCAAATTTTTTCATGCTTCCATCTGGAAGGGTTATAACTGGCATTTCGCGTTCCTAGGAGTGTTCATGTGCTAATAAATTTTAAGGATATATTATAACTTATTATTAAAGTTTAGCTAGGTCTAAGTTTTAATCTTGGAGCCTCAGGATCATCTTGAGCTCCATCTTTATTATCTTCTTGATGCATCTTAGTAAGATCTTTAGCCATATTTCTTAACAAGTAGCGCGTAAAGATATGCAGCAACCCCAACTTCCGTAAAAAGCCCACCATAATACACCACATGTGTATGAGTCAACATCATTCTGATATTTAAATAACTAGCATTCGCGTTCATAGGAGAGTTCATTATTTAAACAAACTCATAAGTAGAGTCGGCTAAACAGGCGGTCTGATTGGACGAGCTTCCTCTAAATCACCTAGCGCTAATAAATCAACGGTAGAATCAGATTTTACTAACCTTAAACTTGTATTAGGAGTCGGAGCCTTAGGGCAACGTATAATATCTCTTGAAAAATAAAGACCCATGAGATGCAATCCATCTAAGAAAACCTCTGTAGTAACGAGCGATTTCCAAGCTGAATTATCTCCAAGGCCACCTAATTGTGTCAATTGGTTGCCACACGCATCTTTGTAGAAAAAATTTTGGTCTCTCAATAATTCAGCAGTTGTTATAAGCGCATAGAAATTCATTAGAATGTCGCAAAAAGTGGTAAGCATTGCCAAAAGTTGCACTACACTTTTCTTAGCAGGATGAGAATTATCTTGTTGAATCACTTTTGTTGCCTTGTTATAAATAGGCACTATGGATATAATTCTTACAAAAAACATTAGCAGACATAAGTAAGTTAATAATACAGAAGTTTGATTTACCGCTTTTTTTTGATTCTCAAACATTATATTCTCCTGATTTAAGGTTCGTATTATAAATACCTCATTTTATTAGTCAACGTTAGTTAATCCGCTAAAGCACCAGCTATAGGCAACCCAATATGGCTTAATGGGTAAAACCCCTAGCTAGTTGTAAGTTTCTAAGATATATTTAGCGCCAACCTGTAATCAAAAGGAACACCATGGGTTTTGCACATGTATTGAACTCCGGGCAATTTCAGCTACCAGATTTACAACAGCTTTTTAAACTTAGCGATAAAATTCGTGCATACAACGACACCAAAGATGGTTTGATGTTTCTGCAGGGTTTATTACCCCATAAACGCGCTATGTTATTTTTTAGCCAACCCTCAACCAGAACTTTTTTATCGTTTCAATCCGCATGCCATATTTTAGGGATGCATACTTCAGAAATTCGGGATCCAAGTACCAGTTCAGAAAAGAAAGGTGAAACTATTGAAGATTCTTTACGAACTTTTTCAAGTTATGTCGATCTAATTATTATGCGCTCACCTACTCCAGGGTTATGTGAGCGTATAGCTGCAATGTTAGACAATACCAAAAGTGCTGTACCGATTATTAATGCCGGAAGCGGCCCTGATGAGCATCCAACACAAGCCCTGTTAGATTTATATACTTTGGAGAGATCTTTTAAAGAACAAGGCGGACTTGCCGGCAAAACCATTTGTATGGTTGGTGATTTAAAACGTGGCCGTACGGTACGCTCTTTAAGTTTGTTATTAACTCATTATAAAGATGTCACGATAATATTTTGCTCACCACCAGAATTTAAGATTGCCAGTGATTTACGTACTCGTTTGGAAAAGGCCAAGCATATCAGTTTTATTGAAACCACTAATTTTCAAGACTCAATCGCAGCTGCTGACGCAATATACATGACTCGCATTCAAGATGAATATGATGCATTAGATCCTTCTTTGCAGCAAATTGATACCACGAAATTTAATTTGACCGCAGCACACTTACCACAATTAAAAACCACATGCAAAATTCTACATCCGATGCCACGCCGTAAAGAGTTGGATACTAAGATTGATGCTGATCCACGCGCTACTTATTGGCAACAGCAACGCAACGGAATGTGGATCCGAACTGCGATAATTGCAAACTTAATGGGCGTGGCAGATGTGATTTAAAGCAATAATAATTTTACCGGCTCAGAAAATAATTCTAAGCTGCTGCTTTGCAGTCCTTACAAATACCAAAGATATACAAAGAGTGATCTAACATTTCAAAATTACAACGTTGTGCGATTTCAGCTTGGCGTTGTTCAATTACGTCGTCAATAAATTCTTCTACTGCGCCACATTTAGTACAAACTAAATGATCATGATGTTCACCGCGATCTAACTCAAACACTGAGCGCCCATCACCAAAGTTATGACGAATAACTAAACCAGCTTCCTCAAATTGGGTTAAGACTCTATACACGGTAGCAAACCCCACATCATCGCCACTTTGTAATAATAATTTATAAATTTCTTCTGCACTAAGATGCCGTAACCCTGAGGCGGCTAAGATATCTAGAATTTTCACCCTCGGTAGGGTTACCTTCAAACCAGCATTTTTTAATTCAACAGTATCCAATTTTACACCCTGCTTTGACCTGCAGCTTGCTCTACTATATCATACCTCATAACTTAAAGTGAAAACAAAGCAAGGTGGTTAAATTAGTTATGGCATCTTTCAAGCTAGTTAGAATTTGCAGCATAATTTTAATGCTTTCCGTAGCACTAAGCGGCTGCACTCTTTATCGCTGTAATTTGCAACAAGGTAATTATATTACCCAAGCTGCCTTAGATAAATTAGAACCGGGCTTAACCAAAAATGAAGTTCAGGACATCATGGGAAGTACTGTAGTAAACCCAATGTTTGTAACTGAGGAATGGAATTATAGCTATGGTTACGTTGATGGTAAGCATAGAGATCAGCCAATCAAGTTTCATACTATTACCTTAAACTTTAAGAATGGACGTTTAACGTCATACAACTCAAATTATTGGCATCCGGCAAACTTACCCAGGGAAAAATAACTTATTTGCATCTTATCCTTAAGGTTGGGGTGCTATTTGCGATCCTTGTTATTTTTAGCGTATTTCTTAGCACGGATTTTTCGTGCTGTTTTGGGATCTACGTATAACGGCCGATAGATTTCAACCCGATCCCCCTCCTGCAATTCCCAAGATAAACTGCGTTGTTTGCCAAAAATACCAACCGCAAGATTTTGTATTGGTTCTGGTATAGCAGCAAGATTTAAAATATCAGACTGCAAAATTGCTTCTTGAATAGTTGTACCTGCTGCCACCGCAATTTTTACAATAGTTTGCTTTGTAGGTGTCGCGTATGCGATTTCAATTTCCATAAATATGTGCCGCACGTTGTAAAAATGCATCAATTAGGGTGTTTGCAATGGGGTTAAATACCGGCTCTACTGCCAACGCAGTCATAAAATTTTTAAATTCATACTCCATAGTAAAAATAATTTCAGACTGTTGCGGATCTTGTAGCGGCCTAAAATCCCAGCTGCCAGAGCAGCTTTTGAAAGGGCCTGCAACATACTGCATACGAATCGATGAATGCGGCTGCATATTATTTAAGGTTGTAATACTATAGGTTAACGGCCCCTTAGCTAGGTTGAGGGTGGCTTTAATATGCTCAGCACTTTGCTCATGGATCAACGCACTTTGGCACCAGGGTAAATATTCCGGATATGCCTGGATATCGTTAATCAAATCGTAAATTTGCACATTCGAATACGGCACAATTAACTGCTTTTGGACTTTAGGCATATACCCTCTTACCTGACAAATATTTTTATTGTGCTGCAGTATAATCCTTCTATAATTTAGTGTCATCAGGTATAATGTCCGACCAGCAGTTCCCGCTAAACTCTTGAATTCTATAGTGGCTACGGGTCCATTTCATTGCCGCTGCGGCACCTTATACATGCTCGCTGAAGCTGCGCGTGTATAAGGGATCCGCGTCCCGTAGTGTAGAGCCAAATTAGTGTTTAGCGGGAACTGCTGATGTCTGACTTTGTTAAACTTATTTAAATTTGCAAATAAAAATGGGCGACAGTAAGAAGAAAGCCACAGATTCCAATGACACTACCATTGCTTTGAACCGCAAGGCACGGCACAACTATAACCTAGAAACCCGTTTTGAGGCCGGGGTAGTACTGCAAGGCTGGGAGGTCAAAAGTATTCGTGCTGGTAAAGGCCAAATATCAGATAGCCATGTAATAATCCGCCGTGGCGAAGCATGGTTGGTTAATGCAATAATTTCGCCCTTGATTTCAGCCTCGACGCATATAAAGGCTGATGACAGCCGCAGCCGCAAACTTCTGCTACATCGTAAAGAAATCCAAACCTTAATAGGTAACGTCGAACGTAAAGGCTATACTGTCATACCCACTGCTATGTATTGGAAAAAAAATCGCGTTAAGATTGAGCTTGCCCTGGCTAAAGGTAAGAAAGATTACGATAAGCGAGCTGACGCTAAAGAACGCGACTGGCAACGCGAAAAACAACGTTTATTTAAAAAGCGTTAGATTCATGCTTTCAGTTAGTAGATCGTTACATTTGTGAAAATAGCTAAGGTTTCCGCTTGGGCATTCATAAAATTTAAAGCCTTATCATCTTTTATTTCCCATATTTTTACTTTTGGCAGGGTGTTCATAAATTCTGTTTCTAGATCCATAAAATACTTATCGCAGGCCATTTTAGTAGAAATCATGTCTTGTGAAAATTCAATCACATTTGGTTCAATTAACTTATAGCTGCCTGCAATTTGATTACAACCCACATATGCGGCAAAACGATTATCCTTTTGTAACTCTATGTAAGGCTTTTGTTGTGGGAATTTTGCCATGATTAGCGATTGGTTATTTAATATTATCAAGGTCCATTTTTGCATCAGGTGCTGTTTTTGGTCTTGAGCATTAGTTACAGCACACACTAGCAATAACGATACAAACAAGATTTTTCTATAGAGATGCATACCAATCCTTTGCAAGAATTTAATAACATATTGTTACTATTTCAGGATAATCTCAAGGCCTCAATTTGCTCAACTTACTAACATGAGAGCCATCCTTTTCGGATTCTGCATTATCATCAGAAACAGAGGCTTGTTCACCTTGCACTGAACTGGCTGCATCTAGTTCTCCATTATCCGAATATATTTCATCATTTGGCTCATCATCGGATGAGCCATAATCGGATACCCATACCCCTAAATCAAAGACATTAGAAGCATCTATTAATAAACGCCTGCCTTGCTCTGTAATACTATTTAAAGCAAGATCTAGACTTAGATCATCCTCGCGTTGTTCTAAAACATCCGCTAGTTCCCTAGCCCCAACATCAGATATCTTATTATCCCTCAAGGATATAGATATAATATGCCGATTTGTATTTATTATCCCCACTATGGATTTTACTGTCGAATCTCCTAAATTATTGCCATCCAAAATCAATTCCTTCAACATTGGGTGGTTTCTTAAAAATTGCGCAAAAACTATAAGATCTGTACTTAAAAAACAGTTTGCGATGCTTAATGTTTTAAGATTGCTTGCCTTTTGCAAAAAGCTCCCCAAAGCTGCCTCTGCCACTAAGTCGATATTTGAGCCATTCAAACTCAAATGCTGCATAAACTGACAAGACTCTAGCAAGGAACTTAAAAGAAAAATAATAGATTGCGAGGTTAAAGCAATATTTTCATCTAATATTAAAGTACTAAGTCTTTTTATTCCAAGCTCTAAAGCTAAAAAAGTTAGATCTGCATCTGTCAAACCAACATTAATCAAACTCAAAGAAGTAATTTGGCTATTTCTAATAGCAGCAGAGAATATCAACATTTCAGGAAAGTCTGTATCAGTCCCAGAAGTTATATCTTCTATGCATAATTCTTTAATATTGCATTTCCTGTTGCTGATAAGTGTTGCAATCGCAACTATTGCTTCACGGCCAATATAGTTGCGATGTATTTCTAACACTAGCAACACATTATTGTCTGATAATGCTGAACATAACTGACAAATATCATGATTGGTTAAATTGCATTCAAAAAAAGCCAATCGACGTAATGAAGTACTAATTTTTAATGCCGCAAATAAGTTTTGAATAGTATCTTCTTTAAGCGAACCTCTAAATTCAACTGACTTTAGTGTGTTGTTTTTAATCTCCATAATTTTTTGTTGGGCAGAACTTATAGTCAATTGATTCGCTATAGGCATAACCTTAATCCTTCATCAGCATCATATCGTCATTAGTACTTAAATTTACAACAAAATATAAACTTATACAATAAGTACTAATGCCATAATTACTAATGCCAAAACTTATCGATTTCCTTTTCAGCCTCATCTAGCGTTAAATCAAACTTATTTATTAACGTGCCTAATAACTTATCTTTCTTTCCCTTTATTTTGTTGATTTCACGATTTGATAGTTCATGTCCCCATTTGCTTTTTATCCTAACTTTCATCTCATGCCAACTATCACTAACATTATGTTCATTATTATTCACGATAATCTCCTTGAATAAGACATTAACAGACCAATTCGGAATATTTATGAAAAGCACATGCATTATTGCAATCAGCATCCATCAAGACGCCTCTTAACAAAATGAATATGTTAATCCCAACCCAACACCTACAGTATTTTTGAGTTTAATCTCCCCTGTGCCACCATCTTGTGCTTTAATTTTGAATTTTTGAAAATTGTGAAAATTTAAAGACACTCGCATTCCAAGATTATTAGTTAAATTATGCGCAGCGATTAGCTTCACCATCGGAATAAGTTTATATTTTGAATAGTTGTTTACCACATTAGCTGGAACGCCATTAATGGATGTAATCACATCTTGAGCTTTTATACGCGAATACGATGCACCAACCATGGCTTGTAATTTGAGTTTATTGAGCCCAAAAGTGGGTTGATCAGTTTCAATAAAAATACCTAAGTAGGGGTGATAACCTTTGATACTAGAATGCATACCAACGCTAGTGGTTGGAGCAACTATAGTGCCACGCCCTGGCTCAGATTGCCCCTGCCCTAAAGTTACTGTTTTTGTAACCTTTGGCTGAAATTCATAGCCTCCTTCTAGCCCCAAGCAACGGTTAAATTTAAAACCCAAAAAGGCACTATAAAATTGTGGATTTTTACGATAGACTCCTTCTCCATAACCTTGCTTGTAATTTTGATTAGTTTGGATTACTTCTGCCCCGATGTACGGCGCGTTAAAAAACGCTCCACTTGCAAACACTTTTGCAAATGCCGGCATAGACAGAGAGCATAAAATAACAGCACATACTATATTTCGAAATTTTATTCTTTTTATCATAATAATCTCCTCAGGTTTTAATTATTAGCAATTCTTTATTTTCTATACTTTACTATAAACTCAAATGATAGGCCCAGTTATGGTTTCCTATCTAAAATGCTGTTCTAGCCAATCTTTGTGCTTTATTATATCTTCTTTGGCATGCACCAGCATACCATGAGCATCCATCCAGATATCACTACGGTTTAACAAATTATCATAAGCATTGTTAGCGTCAATTTCATTGGTAAAAATAGCGAATAAAATGGATTTATCTCCAATCAGATCTGCTAACATTACCTTTCCTTTAGTTAACCATTGCTTAATGTCAGCCTCTGCTGTGAAATCAACTTTGTGTAGTGTTAAAAGCATTGCAAGCTCTTTGCTATGCCTATCATGATCATTAGCAAACTCCCTAAGCTTATGCTTATATTCTTCGGTGTCAAGCTTGTCTACTGCTTTAAAATACGATTCAATCGTGTCATACTCTAGCTCTAGCAATGAAACCAATGCATTTGAAAAATCCTGCTGTGTTCCTACCATTGTGGCCATATTGCACCCCTTTATTTTGCGTTTTATACTTACCAAATATTTAATATTTGTTATGTCTTATTTATGGTAAATTAAAACTATCAACCATACATCATCAAAAAGAAGTTTAATGCCAAAGTAAGCGTCATAAAGATTGGTAAAATCAGATCTAAATAACGAGATCCGACAATTTTTTCTTCGCTACCTTTCTTGCCAGCACGCCTAGAGAAAATCCTTAGTGGCATATGGCTTTCAAACATCTGTAACAATCTATATTTATTTTTTTCGCTATTAATGATATTTAAATTCATGTCAACCCACATTGCGCCAACAATCATCCCTAACAAAAAAACCATATATATACTGTACGATAGCTGCAAATCTGCTATAGGGACATTTTCGTTGCTTAAAAAATTATACAAACCAATAATTGCTGAATACACAAACACAAAGACATTGTTATTACTGATGCGTCTTTGCTGAATTGATTCGTAAGAATTTGCGACTAGTTTATACTGATCTAACAATATAGATGTTTCTTCAGATTTATCTATTCTGTCTAAAAGCTGTAATTTTTGTTCCAGGTCAACCTTATCATCTTTCGATTGTTCAGACTTCAATTGATTGTCGTCCTGCTCTCTAATCTGTTGCGCGTCTGGAAAAAATAATTTGATACTCATTACATTCTCTCCTCTATTTAGAGCTTAAGACGTATATTCAGGCTAAACGAAGCTAAATCTTTTGTGTAATAAAAGTGGGCTTTGTCACTTCAAAACCCACACATTGGCCTTTACTTCTTTTACACCCTTTAGCTTCACTAGCTCATTTTTTAACGTAATTATATCTTTTTTATTGCCCACGTTCCCAAGAACATGTAGATTTCCATTAGTTGTTTCAAAATGTAAGTTGTATGTTTTTGCAATCTGGCCATGTCTAGCCATCTGCATTACCTTGCCACGGGCTCTTCCAGTTATTATGGCATCCTTGATGTATTGCTCACTATCTTTAATTTCAATGTTACTATCTACATCACTCACGTTTTGCACGCTATAGGCAAGTTCAACTGCCCGATTTGCTTGCAACATAGTTTCTAATGTTCCATTTAATTTTACAATTCCATCATGAGTACTAACCTCAAGTGAATTTAATGGCAAATCCTTTTCTTGTTTTATAAGAGTTACAATCTGAGAGGTAATTTTAGAGTCTTCAAATGATTCATTAGCTAAAACAAATGGCGACATCATTGCAGTTGTTAACACTAAAGCAGAAATTAATTTTAGTTTTCTTCGCATAATGCTTCCCCTTTTCTTTTTGTTATTTATTATGTTTTTCTTCGTACATTTTTAGCAACTATATCACATTTATGTTTTGAAGTCCATACAACATTAGTCATTATGCATGATTCTTTATCTTATAATGACCATGTTCAATACAGTAAATAAAGCTATCAACTAATACATTTATCCTTTTGCAATTATCTTCATTATAATTAATCACATCTAAATTAATAACGGATTGTATAATACATGCATATCTACAATACTTCATAAATAAACTTTACAACTAACTGCTCGCAATATTAGACATCAATTAAAGTTATATTGAAAATATCAAGGTAATATGATAGAATGTCATCATTGAGAAATTTAAAAAACGATAATAAAACCTCAGGAGAACAATCATGGCTAATACAACTACAACAAAAGATAATGATGGTACATCAAGACGTGGTTTTGCATCCATGCCACCAGAAAAAGTTCATGAAATTGCATCAAAAGGTGGCCACGCGAGTGCTGAAAAAGCAGGTCACCAAGGGATGGCTGAGCGTGGACACGAAGGTGGTAAAGTAAGTGCCGAGCGTGCAGGGCATGAGGGTCTTGCAGAACGTGGGCACAAAGGCGGCATAGCATCTGGAGAGTCCCGCCGTCAGGCTAAGCAAGCTCGGGAAAGCGAAGAGAGTGATGAAGAAGAAGCTGCGTATGAGGATGAGAGTGAATAATCCAAAAGCTGGGGGTTAATAATCCTAGCGGGTGGTTTGCCATAATTTTAAAGCCAGGTAATGGTAGATTTATTATGGCGGCTGCCTTTCATTTGATGCTTTTTGTAAATTAGTTAAAGTTCAAAAGTTTTAGCTCTTGATAAAAATAATGAGAGTCCTGCTGTTGTGCTCGGATGAGTTGATTATGTGTTGAACGGAGCTTTAAAAAGAGTTAGGATGACAACAATATTCTAATATTTTTGAGAGTTATTACAATTGACTAAAAGAGAAAAATTTATAAAACAAAAATGGCTACCTTTTCTAGCGCGATTAGATGCGATCCATAAAGAAACTATACGACGAACCCAACTGGGTTATGATATTGCACAACGCTTACCAACGCAATCTACACTAAACAGCCTGTCTCTAGAATGTATGAGCTTGACTAAAGAATATTACGGTACGGGTAATATATCTGCAATATATGTATTTTTGATGAAAATTAGCGTCTCTGCGGGAATTACTTTTTACGATCCATTACCGGTAATAATGTCTAACGATGGCTACTTAGGCATAATCGATCGTAATAAGCAACAAGAGTTATCCCAAAGTTACCGCACTAATATACGTGCTGAATATTTGAAGCATGGTGGCAGGATTATCAGCGGCAGATCTGCAATAGATAATACGATTTACCCTAATATTTTTTTACTCGAACATGGAAGAAGACTCATTGCGCGTCAAGGAGTAATGCGTGCAGTTGTTAAGTTTATTAGTTTGTTAAAATACAATAAAGTACAACGTAAAATAGAAAATGCAGGTCAATTATCACAAAGTGCTAAAGAATTTTTATGGGCCGAAATATGTGCTGCAATACCAGATATGTCTCACACCGTAGCAATGCAACAATTTGTTGAGTTTATACATAAATATCCGGGTGAGTATTTTAACAGTAGCCCCACTCAGCACCGAATGTTGTTATTCACAGGATTATCTAATAATGAACTTAAAGCTGTACCCCGTAAAACTATGGTAAACATCACGCCACATCGCTTTGTCAAAATGTCTTATAAAAGACAAATTCCACTTAGAGCTGTACAAGATGGTAAGGAAGTAATATTAAGAGATGCCGGTGCAGAAGAAATTATTTTGTTAAGACCTAATGAAGGCCATTATTTACGTGAACACCATGGTATGTCACTTGCAAGCGGTTGCCAAACCAGAATTTTTAACTTATTCTTTCCACAAGATCCAGAGTGTTTTAAACGCAGCAACCGTTATCCAGATATTGAATGGATGGTAATCGAGGCACTATCATTTAACTCTGCCCGTGATCTACCAAATGAACATGCCGTTATGGTAGGACGTAATTCATTTACCGGTTCCTCAATCAAGCAAACAGCCCATTCTCAATTAGTATGCGCGACTTTAGAAGAATTTCCTCATTATGCTATAAACAACGCTCCGCGTCGAATGTCTAATTTAGATGCCATTATTGATTTTATTCAAATTGGAACTGTTCCTGATGCCTGCTGCATGAAAATTATTACAAAAAATTACAGTCAAAGTCATTTTTAGAATTTATTAGTCAATTAATTATTGCCATGCAACTAAATTTTGGCGAAGACATAATTGATTTTCAAATCCAAATTATACCAACTGCAGATCGCTTTGCATTGATTTTTATCCCATTTGCAATGCTACAGCAAGAGGGTAATGTATTTCGTAACCCTGTTACAGGAGTAACAAACTCATCTATAAACGTCCCCGAACATCTACATATGGGAAATGCTGCCGGCCGTTGGAGTGCAACCCCGGAGCAAATTGCTATATGGAGTCAATCTGGCAAGGAATACTTACAAAGGCTATATGATTATACTGCTCTTTCTGGCGCTAGAGCTTTTATGATATCTTTTGTAAAACGTTTCGAACAAAGCAAAAATCATGATGTTTTAAATCCCAGGCAATCACTGCTTTCTGGCTAGCTCAAAGTATATTTTACAAAATCTAAATTCAAGCTAAAAATTAGAAGTAGGCGTTTTCTATGGAAGTGTTATCTGAATAACAAAGGATGTTATGTGGACAAATTAATTTATCTTAGCCTGAACATAATCTATCGTGGCATAGTAATTTATCTCATATTGTGTGTTGTAATTTACTTTCTATCGAATAGATCAATTTTTGTGCCACCGGCTAGCACCTATCACGATAACAAGAACATTATTAAAATTCGCACTGCAAATAGCAACAACATAAGTGCTATTTATTTACGCAACCCCAATGCAAAATATACCATTCTTTACAGCCACGGAAATGCCGAAGACATCGGTATGATATTGCCGCTATTACAGGAATATTATAGCTGGGGATTTTCCGTAATAGGCTATGATTATCAAGGTTATGGTACCAGTACAGGAACCCCTACTGAACAGAATAGCTACGCAGATATAAAATCTGTTTACGAGTACTTAACGCTGCAACAGCATACAAATCCACAGCACATTATTCTATTCGGCAGATCGCTTGGCAGCGGACCTAGTATTGAACTAGCCACCAAGGTACCAGTGGCTGGCGTGATAATAGAAAGTGGCTTTACTACTATATATCGAGTGGTTACTCACATTCCAATATTCTGGCCGGATAAATATAAGAATCTTGCCAAAATCAACCATCTTAAAATTCCAGTGCTATTCATTCACGGTGAGAAAGACAATATAATTCCAATCTGGCATAGCAAAAAGTTATATGATACTTACCTCGGACCGAAAAAGTTCTATTGGATCCCAAATGTCGGACATAATGACATTGTGATTGATGCAACATATAAGAGCAATATTATGAATTGGGTTAATGGTCTTACGTCATAAAAATTTTAGCAAAAGCTGCATTATTTGCCATTGTTATCAATCTGTTCACTAATCAATTTTGCAGCAGTTATACCAGAAATATAAGCCCCATGTACCGTGCTTGAATTATTAACATTAGTTGCCTCTCCAGCAAAAAATAACCTGTTTAAAATTGGCTCTGCTAATTCTTGGTAATCCTCTATTCTTGCGGTTATGCTCGGATATGAATAAGAACCACAAGCAAATGGATCTTTACCCCAACGAGTTATTAAATACCCTGCCAACCTGGACACATTACTTTGATAAATTGAATTTAAAATACGCATAAAATAATCTATTACTTGTTGATCTGTCCATTTCTCGAGCTCTTGAGAAAATGAACCAGCTGTAAAGAAAATTAAGATTGGTTGTTGTGTGTATTTATACAAATTCAAGATTTCATAATTTGTGTTTAATTCTTGGGTGTCGGGCATCTTTGCAATCCATTCTGTGCCTAAATTCCAAAATGGTTTATCAAATAATAGGCAAATTTTATTGAAATAACCCATACGCAAATTCTTAATTGCTATTTGCTTTTTATGTGGAAGAGCTGGTAAGAATTGCACAGAATTATTTTGTAATACACCTAATGGCAATGTTACTACAACATATTTGGAGTGATATAAATTATTTTTAGTGGTAATGGTAACACCATGTTCATCGTATTCAACTTGATTAACCACTTCATTCAAATGAATGTTTAAAGATTTAGCATGTTCTAAAAGTAAACGCATATAACCGCCGATTGCTAACACATCATCACCATCCAAATTGGAAATGGCATTTGTTAGATATACTGAAATTTTATCCAAATCTGCTGCAAATTCGCATTCTATCATCCTGCTAACAACAATATAAAATAATTGTGAACCATTTTCATTTATATCATTTTGCGTTATAAATGTCCTAACAGCATCAGCATACGATGCCTTTTGGTTTAATCTAAGAGTTCCATCATCAATAGCCA
Source organism: Gammaproteobacteria bacterium (assembly GCA_020054325.1). Taxonomy (GTDB): domain Bacteria; phylum Pseudomonadota; class Gammaproteobacteria; order UBA6186; family Azoamicaceae; genus JAGVLG01. The sequence goes on along the minus strand of JAGVLG010000089.1, from coordinate 7,078 downwards.
AATTAAACTTAGCCACTAATTCAACCACATCGTTCATAGCTGCAAGATTTATTTTTTTATTGGTATTATCATAAATTTCGTATGAGCTAAATTTATTAATCATGTTTGCGGAGGAGTATATTGTTGGCACTGTATCTATTTGATACTTTATGGCGAGTTCAGCAATCGGATTGTCGTTAATAGTGTGGATCCAGGAAGCTCCCAAATCTATTGGGGTTCCATTTAAATTGCTGGTCCAAACTCTGCCACCAATGCGATCCCTAGCTTCGAGGATTAGCACACCTTTAACACCACGGCGCAATAACTCATGTGCCGCTGCAAGTCCAGCTGCACCTGCACCAATCACAATCACTTCATGTTGCTCAGATGAATCAATACCCATTTAAAAAATTGAATCCCTCTTAGTTTAACAACTTAAAGCAGCGGTCTATTGTTAACCGATAGTTGATTTGAATTATATTTCTGCTATTTTTATTATAGTCGGTGATTTTTTATACACCGAATCTATCGGGATTGGGGATAATATGCATTTTAATCGTAAAAGTGTTATATGCTTTTCGATTTTCTTATTCATCGTATGCATGACCATTCCAATTTTAATTGCTCTTTATCTATCTTGGATCCAAGCCAAAGATATTGAATATGAACAGCTGTTTACTACTGCTAAGTCTGTAGTACAAAGATCGCGTATTTGTTTAAATGAAATTTATCAAACGTTTGATGAGCTTGAGACATACGTAGACACCCCTTGCACCCGACAGCACCTACAGGCTATACAAGATCGATTGTTTAATAATCGCTGTATTATTGAAATAGAATATATTGATAATAATAAAATTAAATGCAGCTCTGCTGGCAAGGCTAAGTACGATGCAAAACTATCTAATGATGGTTTTAAAATGCCTAATGGTACTACAATTTCCTTTGATACTACCAACTTTGTAAAACAAAACTCTAATTTAATCAGATTCAAAAACCAAAAGTATGCGATTTCTGTCGATAAAAACTCATTAACAGACATAATGACTGAACCATATATTAAAATTGCAATTGTTACTGAAGACGGCAAAGTAATAAGTACACTAAATCATTATAGCCCTAATCCAGACTTGATAAATGCGGTATTAAGCCAGCCAAATTTAAAGGAAACTGATGATAGTCTCGTAGCAGTTTATCGAACTCCAGGTCTTTATTACGTAATCTCAGAACCACTTAGTTATGCTTTTAAACAGTGGCATACTAATCTATTATTATTTCTTCCATTTGGTATAATCATGTCGCTGATTGCCTGTGGCACAGTCTTATGGGGTTTGAGGCGTAGATTATCGTTTCTTGGCGAGCTTAAAATTGCTGTTGCCCGTCATGAATTTATTGTTTATTACCAACCAATTATCGAATTTAAAAGCGGAGTTTGTATCGGAGCAGAAGCTCTAGTACGTTGGAAAAAACCTGATGGCACTATGGTTAGACCAGATTTATTTATTCCTCTGGCAGAAAGTAGCGGTCTGATACAAGATATTACCGATCAGATGATTGATTCTGTTGTTGCTAATATGAAAAATATTTTATGTACCGATAGGAATTTGCATATTTCTATTAATGTATCTGTCGTTGATTTTAATTCAGAACGTATTTTTAAAAAACTAGAAACAACTATCAAAGGAACAGGTATAGAACCACAGCAATTATGGCTTGAAATAACAGAGCGCGGCTTTATAGATTTTGAAGCAACACGTAATAGTCTACAAGATGCACATAAAGTGGGGTATGTAATAGTTATGGATGACTTTGGGACTGGCTATTCTAGTTTATCATACTTGAAAGAATTGCCGATTGACGTTTTAAAAATCGACAAATATTTTATAGGCTCTTTGAATACAGATTCTGTTACCAGTAATGTAACGGAGCATATTATTAATCTTGCCAAAGAGCTTAATCTAAAAATTATTGCTGAAGGAGTAGAAACTCCTGAACAAGCAGATTATCTAAAAAAACGTCAAGTGGATTTTGCTCAGGGATGGTTGTACTCTAAAGCTTTACCACTTAATGAGTTTATTGATTTTTACAAAAAGAGTCGACTAGGAAAGTAACTCATGCAAGATAATAAATACTACATATTGCGGCAAATATCTCTAATACTTATCTGCTTATTATTCTCTAATCTGTTATTGGCAGATGTTATTAAAATTGGAATTGCCGGTCCATTTTCGGGTACATATGTTGCAGCTGGTGATCAGCAATGGCAGGGAGCTTTGCAAGCAGTAGAAGATATCAACGCACAAGGTGGCATTAATGGCAATAAATTGATGCTAGTTAGTGCAGATGATGCTTGCAACACTAAAAAAGCTGAAGCAATTGCCGAGAACTTTGTCAAAAATAATGAAGTAAAAGCTGTTGTTGGGCATAATTGTTCAGCTACTACAGTTGCTGCATCCAAAATCTACGCAGCTGCTAACATGCTTATGATTACACCAGCCTCAACAACACCAAGTATTACCGAGAATGGCTTCAATACAATTTTTAGAACGTGTGGTAGAGACGACGACCAAGCTAAAATAGCAGCATATTTTATGATCAAAAAACTCAAAGCTAAAAAAATAGCGATTATTTACGATAATAGCGTATATGGTAAGTCTGTAGCGGAGAATACTAAAATTGCACTTGATAAACTAGGGGTAAAAGTAGTTCTATATAAAGAAATAACTCATGATAATTCCAATAACTCAGCATTAATAAAATCCCTATCTGATATTAAGCCAGATGTTATTTATTTTGGCGGACTGCATACTGATGCTGGAAACTTTTTAAAATATTTGAGAGAACAAAAAATTAGTACTACCTTTTTTGGCAGTGATGGTATTGCATCTCCAGATTTTGTACGCTATGCAGGTGGCCCAAATAATGTAAAAAATGTATATATGACCTTTTTTAACGATCCGCTATCCATATCTGAGGCAAAAAAGGTTATCGCTAAACTGCGCGATAAATACATTACTCCAACTGGGTATACCTTAAATTCATACGCTGCAGTACAAGCAATCGCAGCAGCATTGCAGAATGCACCAGATGATAAATTAAGCGAATGGCTACATCAAAATCACGTAGATTCGGTCATTGGTAAATTACAGTGGGATCAGAAAGGCGATTTAACTAAGGTTCCTTTCATTGTGTACAAATGGAATAATGAGGGTGGTTACGAGCCTTATTGGACTCCTTAAGGTTAATGATTGTAATCAATAACAAATTTAATGGCAAATAATCATTGCCCCTTACCTAAATTAGTTTTTAAGATAAAAAAATGCCGGTTTTATCCGGCATTTTTTTTAACTACTAGATTAAGACCGATTCAGTTACTTACGTAAAGCATCCACTTTTTCACCACTAATTTTTCTAGCATTGTCCTTAGCTGCCTTGTTTAAGGATTCTAATAATTCAGTTTCAACAGTGTCTATGAACATGCCCTCAGGAGCATACCATGGCGGTGTTACTTTAATTTCTTTCGTGACCAGTAGTTCAGAGCGCTCTGGGGATACTTCTAAATCTAATTGATTTAGGATGAATTTATTGCCGGTTGAATCGCCATCACCTTGGATATTTGTGGAGCGTAGCTCCATAAAGAACTTTTTGGAATTATCATCTAAAAGTAGCACGTCAGCTCTAACTCTCAGTGGCCCATGATTTGTGTCGTAAGATTGCGTTACATCTAGAGAATAGCCCTGCATGCCCTTTTTATTATCATAGCTTTGTTCCTTATGGACTTTAAATTGCGATTTTTTATCTTTAATTTCGTCGAGATACATATCTTTAACTTTTGCTAAGTCTATAGTTACTCCTGTAATATCGCATTTTTGAGTAGCTTTGAAATTATAAACGGAGCCTCTTGAGGTCGGTTTGTATAATTTAGCCTTTTGGCAAGTAACTATAGCGTGTGCGTTAGAAGCCAGACAAACTAAGGTTAATAGTAGTAAATAAATGCGTTTTAATTTCATGATAGCCTTATCAGTTTAAAAGTCCTTATTTAATAATAAACTGCACTGATAATTTCAGCAAATTATAGCCAGTGACCTACTCTCTTAATGAAAACGCTTAGGTAATTGCAGATACACAAATATTTTAATTGGTTTAACTATATTCAACCTACTTACAAATAGGTTATAATTAAGTTTGGGGGCGACTTGGATTCGACGGGAGTTACAAACCCCAAGGTGCATGTCGAGCAGGTAACATAATCTCGTTAAAATTTGTTGCAGCATTAATAAATGCAAACGATGACTTCTTCGGAAGCAATGTAGTAGCAGCTTAATAACCTGTCCTACTACCCTCTGACCCGCGGGTGCTTGTAACTGCAGGATTTCAGGGGTCATATCTTACAAGATCGCCACTTAGCATGCCTGGATGCTAAGGGTCAAAAAGTACAGGACCGCTGTTTTGTACCCGGGTTCCTTGGGGGCCAAAACAGTTAAATAAACGAGGGAATAAACATGTAGAGCTGCGGGCAGCGTGCTTTCGGACGCGGGTTCAATTCCCGCCGCCTCCACCAAATTCAAGTGCGCAGTTGTCCAACACAGTCCGACAACACCAATAAAATCAAGCATACCATAAAAGTCTTTGTCCGCTAACGTCGGATGAAGACCGTTGACATCCAACAGTTTTGGGGGCAACATTGGGGGCAACAGTGATGTAGTACCGGAGTAGTTGCCCCCATGGCATTAACGGATGTAACAGTTAAGAACGCAAAATCAAAAGAAAAAACTTACCGCCTCTTTGATGAAAAAGGCCTTTACCAAGAAGTATCTCCTACTGGTGGTCGATGGTGGCGGCTTAAATATAGATTCAATGGAAAAGAAAAACGTCTTTCACTTGGCACTTATCCAGAAGTTAGTTTAAAAGATGCGCGCATTAAACGAGACGAAATGCGCAAGCTATTAGCCGCTGATATAGATCCATCCGCGCACCGCAAGATGCTCAAGGCCGTGAGCATAGAAAAATCCATATATAGCTTTGAAGTTGTAGCAAGAGAGTGGTTAAACAAAACATATACTACTTGGAGCAAGTCTCATGCAGAAAGGATCGTACGTTTATTTGAGCGCGATTTATTTCCATGGCTTGGTACAAACCCTATTGCAGATATTACCCCCCCACAGATTCTTGATGTGCTACGTAAAGTAGAATCTCGCGGCGCGATTGAAACTGCTCATCGTGGATTAAAGTATTGCAGCCAAGTATTTAGGTACGGCGTTGCAGTTGGTAGAGTTATATCTGATCCTACACGCGATCTACGTGGCGCACTAACTCCTTATAAACATACTCATTTTGCAGCACCTGTTGACCCCATCAAACTTGGCAAAATACTGCGCATGTTTGATGAATATGAAGGAACATTTATCGTTAGCTGTGCTCTTAGAATTGCACCACTTGTATTCGTACGGCCTTTAGAATTACGTACAGCTAAGTGGGAAGATATAAATTATGAAACGGCTGAATGGCGATTCACTGTCACTAAAACTAACACACCACATATAGTACCACTATCAACACAGGTACTAAATATTCTACAAGAGCTACAACCGCTTACCTGTCACTCACCCTTTGTGTTCCCTAGTGCAAGAAGTAAAAGTAGACCAATGAGCGACAATGCTATTTTATCAGCGTTAAGAAGCTTAGGTATAGATAAATCTGAAGCTACTGGCCATGGTTTTAGAGCTGTAGCACGCACGCTTTTAGATGAAGTGCTTGCATTTCGCGTAGATCTTATCGAACACCAACTTGCACATGCTGTGCGTGATCCTAATGGTCGCGCATACAACAGAACCTCTTTTATAGCTGAACGAAAAGAAATGATGCAGAAGTGGGCAGATTATTTATATGAGTTAAAGGGGATTGCATGCCAACAGTAGATTTTGAAACCGAAATGAATTATCTAGAATCATGGAATAGCAGTGAGTTTTTAGTAATTCTTAATAAATATAATCCTGAAAAAGATTTACAATTTTTTGACCGTATAATCCGCAGTGCAGTTGAAACAAGAAAATTTGTACCTTTGAGATCGCATTTTTTAGATCGTGAAGGAACAAGACTTAACTTTGTGCTTATGAAATATGATTGCATTAAATGGGCACATAGTCATGGATTTATTTTGCCTGACAAGTTTGCTTTACCTAAGCAACCTTTAAACTCAGATATGACAGCCACTGAAAGAAGTACAATATTAAAAATACTTATAGGCATGGCGGCAGACAAATATGAGTATAATCATAAAGCCTCAAAAAACACTGCAACAGGAACTAACAAAACCAGCATCAGAGCAGGATTGCAAAGAGTTGGTCTTGATGCAGATGAGTCAACCATAAAAAAATATCTTGATGAAGCTTCTGAGCTACATGGTGACGAAATTAAAATTACTTCTAACAAACCGAATTGAATCCGTTCGGTCATAATCTAACCGAACTCGGTCTAAAGCTTTATAGTTTCTTGCAGGATGCTCTTATCTTTTATTGGACAGGAGCAATCTGTAATGAACAATATCCCTCAAATAGGCTTCATACGCTTACCAACTATTCTTGAGCTTATACCGATTAGTAAATCCACATGGTGGGAAGGTGTAAAAACTGGACGCTTCCCCAAACCAGTTAAGCTCGGAGCACGTATAACCGTTTGGAATGTTGAATCTATTCGTAATCTGATTGAACAACAAAACTTAAATGGGGGTAAGCAGTATGAGCCACGATGAAGACGCTGCTAGCAGTTCTACCAAAACACTAGCAGCCGATAAGGACGTTACACAAAGTAATACTATCACACACCAACCACTAACCCAAATACAAAGGATGCAAGCTATTAACGCAGCATTAGAAAATGGGAACCTTACTGAATTAGATGCTCAACGTGCCCATGATGCTTTCCTCCTGAATTTGGGGTAAATCTAATTTCAGCTTCAGCGATTATTCCTAGGCCAATAGAGTGGTTATGGCCTGGTTATCGTAAGCACTCGCCCAAACACATATTTCAATAACAATTTTGTTCTGTTAAAAAATAATTTTAAGATTAACGGAGCAAGAAATGCAGGAACTAATTACTA
>JAGVLG010000078.1 GCA_020054325.1 Gammaproteobacteria bacterium | reverse complement strand
TAGTAATTAGTTCCTGCATTTCTTGCTCCGTTAATCTTAAAATTATTTTTTAACAGAACAAAATTGTTATTGAAATATGTGTTTGGGCGAGTGCTTACGGCTGACTCCAATATAGAGTAAAAAATCGCAGCATTATGACCGCCTTGATCGCTGCCTGCAAATAACCAGTTTTTGCGACCGATGGCCACAACACGCATGGCGCGCTCTGCCGCGTTGTTATCAACCTCGAGTCGACCATCAGCAAAGACATTTTGCAAAGCACGCCAATGATTAAGTGCGTAATTAATAGCTCTTGCAATAGGTGTATTGGGTATAATTATTTTTTGCTTTTTTATAAGCCACCTATGTAGTTTACGATACAGTCGTCTCAAATATTTTTTTCTAAAATAATATCTCATTCTGTAGTGCATATCTCTGCATTTATCTTCAATGGCATAAATTGCAGCAATTAAATTCAAGGCATCATGCGCTAATGAGTTAGTATTAGTTAACTCTGAGACAATATCAAAGAACTTGCGGCGTGCATGTGCCATACAGCCTATCTCAGTAACATCGCCTGATTGATACAATATGTTGTAGCCACTATACGCATCTGCCTGTAGATAACCTTTAAAACTAGCTAAAAATTTCTGTGGTATGGTTTGTGCGCGTGTTGCAGAGTAATCGTAGATAGTACATGGGAAAGTGTTATTGCTATCAGATACATATACCCACAAGCGGGATTTTTTGGTTTTACCAGCAGCAAGGACTGGCACTGGAGTATCATCAGTATACAAATGCGATTCTCGTAACATATCACGGCGCATTAAATCAACCAACGGCGCTAATAGTTGCGCGCTTTGAAACATCCAATCACCCAAAGTTGACTCTGATATATTAATGCCATGCCGCTCAAATCGTTGCGCTTGCCTATATAATGGCAATGAGTCTTGGTATTTATTAATTACAACCTCTGCTAATAATCCAGGTCCAGGTATTCCTTTAGGAATCGGCTGCTTTGGCATGGGTGCAACGATAACGCAGCAACCATTTTTGCAAGCATATTTAAAGCGTACATGTTTTTTAACAAACATTTTAGCTGGTATCATTTCTAGCTGCTCGCTAATTTCCTCACCGATTTTATGGCATATATTATTACATAAGTTGCACGTTAACTCTGATTCAGGCAATTTATAGCAGACATTTTCACGTGGTAAATCATCGCGCAGTTTCTTTCTTGCTGGCTTATTAGTCGTGTTCTTTGTTTTTGGAGCATCAGAATTGGCATTAACAGCAACGGTTGTATCATCGTTTAACGGAGGCTTTTTTTCAGATTTTTTGCCGTATAATATACGCAACAGATTATCAAGCTGCGCTTGCATATTGGTAATGCGCTCTAACAACTGGTTAATTTGTGCATCTTTTGCTGTGAGCAGTTTTATTAATTCATTTAAATCCATAACCTGGCAAGGATACAGCTATGCCAGGCTCTTGTCTGTGATCTTTTGTCCATTCGTGCCTTGATCTATTGGCTCATACTGCCCGTAGACGCTGTTTATTGGTGAGATCTATCCCCTCAAGCAGCAGGTTTAGATCGGACATGCTGAGTTTGTATTTCTTGCCGCCAACTTTTGGCACTCTAAACCTACCATCAGCCAAACATTTATATGTAAGTACAAAGCCGTTGCGATCCCATTGCAGTAATTTTACCTTGGTTCCACCAGCACCAAAAAATACAAATAATTGACTGCTTTTTGGGTCGAGTTCAAACTCTTGCTGCACAAATGCCGCTAAACTAAAGCAACCCTTACGCATATCTGTTGTTTGAGATGCAACCCATACCGGTACATCAGATGATGTAATTAGCATAGGCTTTTCCTTAAGCTTATGATCAATTCAGATAACTGTTGCATCGACGCTACTTCGGGCAACTCAATACTTAAGTCAGGGGCAATATTTAAAATCCACTTACCTCGTGGGGGCAGTTTAACAACCTCAACCGGCTGAAATAATACTTTGGATGCCACTTTGGAATTATCTCTACGCCATCGGCCTAGGTAGTAGGCAAAATGATCCTTATTTATATCGCGCTCTTTGCAGTAATTAATTTGGCTTTGGCCGCTGGCATTATAATCTTCAATGATTTTATACCAGGCAGCTCGTTTAGCAATTTGATCTTGAGTGTCAGTGGTAGTCATGCTGTGCATTGCTTTGCTCCTTAAATATTAAAAATATTTTGTAGCAGAGCAAGAATATTAGCGGTAGATGTAAATCACCGGTTGCTTACTTTATTAGCACTTTTGATAAAAAATTAATGTTTTTCATGAAAAGTTACCTTCCAAAGCCTGGTACGAGGCATGCTGTGCATTTAACATTATTCAGGCTTAGAACTTTAAGTAAACAACGTTTTATTAATACGCTGTATAGCTGCATGAATGGTTTTTTTTGAGGATGGTAGCACTCCAGAATCTTGAGCAAAAATTAACCATTTGTCTACCGCAGATTTTACCTCGTCAATTATTAACAGGGCTTTTGCGCGATCAATTTGCCCTAATTCTGCTAATTGTAATAAATGTTCAAGTTTTGGAAATTTACCTTCATGCATAATTGTCGTAGAGTGCTCACCAGCTGGTCCAGAAGAAAAATTAAGATCATAAGCTGGAGAAACTTTCCAGGTACCATCTTCGTTCATAAGAAATGAAAAGTTTTTTGCATGATCATCACGATTATGTGTTAAAACGTTAAACACTGCGACTCTAAATTGATTTAAATTTTGTCGTATATCTTTAGTTAACCATAAGGTTGCTTGAATAATAGTCGAATAATCAAGACTGGGAGTACGGAAATCTGCATGTAGTAATCCACTTACTGTATGCATATGTATACGCTTGCTAGATACTCTATCAAAACGCTTAACTCCAAAATACCCTGAATTATTTTTGGATGAAAATAATTTAGCTTCTGGGACATCTAACTTGGCGTCTTTTGCCATAAGATGATAAGCATATTCTATTGGGCCTGCATCTTTCAAATCAGCAGAGTTGCGGAATTTAATTAACCAATCTTCTCCAGATAAATTAATAAGCACCTTAGGACGTGCACCAGCAGAAGAACCATTCATCCTAATAAGATCATCAATATGCGTTTCATCATTATTTATTTGGAATTCCCGAATTTCATGATTGATATGATCTAAGTCGCTTATGAGTGGGATGGAGCTATCATATATTTCTGGTTCATAGGTTAGTGCGCCCATACCATTTGAACCAACATAACATAGGCGATCTATAGCAGAAAGTCCGTTAGGGTTGATTCCTAATTTCATTAGTTTACGATCTAAAAGCAAACGGCCCCAACCATCTGGGAGGCTATCATTGAAAATACCAAATAGTCCATCAAAAACTTGATCCTCACAACATAGAACCGCTGTTTGTAATGGTAATTTAAACGGAGATAGTTCTAATCCTGTAGCTATAAAATCAGGATTATATTCAAAAAATATTTTTCGATCTTTTAATGCCATGCGGCCCACTGATAATTTATTGTTACCACGGATGTAATACACATTGATAAGATTTATATTTTTCATTTACGCCCCCTTTTTCGAGGCTGATCTTTAAATAAATCATCAAGTGAACGGATTGAATTTGCTTGTATTTCTATTTTAAATAAATCATGAAATTTTTCTAAACATTCTAGAACAAGTGCTAGCTTTAAAAGAGATTCAAGTGATATTTTTCCTGTGTGCTCAAATTTCTTTAAAACCCCCAAGCTGACCCCAGAGCGTTCAGCTAAAGATTTTTGGCTTAAATTTAAAGCAAGTCTTTTCACCTGGGCACTTTTGCCTAGGTGCAGAGCTATTTGTTGAGGAGTCTGTAAAAATAGAGCCATTATAATATCTCTTATTGGTAAATTTAGCATATAATAGACATTATAGTATCTATTATGCATGTGGTCAAAAATTTATGGCAAATAGGCAATCCTACTAATGCTGGAGACAAAAAAATTACGCAAATAACTATTCACATGATAAAATACGTTACTTTGTTGACTATAGAAGTAGTAACATGAAAATCAAATCAAAGAGTGTAGCTGCAAAATTATCTGGCTTAAAATGTCTGTCAGATTTTTAAAATATAGGATCAGCTATAGCTCCATTTAAATTGCCGTTAAAAAATAACGCCTCACCATACATTTATATAGTGCCGGAGAGTATGAGTTTTTCAGAACTGCCGAATTCCAACTATAATTTAGAGTATGATTATAAATTCGCGATTGCAGCATCTTCTAAACCACTCACGGCGGTTCAAAAAAAACCATCTACAACAATAGCAGCTCCAGCAGGTCTAGGAAGTATGGCTTTAGCAAATAGCTTAGGCGTGTTAGAGAGTAGGCGCTTTCGTGCGAATTTCATACTGTACAATTTGTTGACAGGCTACAGATAGCTTGCTTCAATTATGCTACGCATGACTAATGTAGCAGGGAGCTTACACAGTTATTTGAGGTTTTCTTGCACCGTATTGTTGTGCATTTTCATCCGTTCTATAAGAACCATTATTATGAGATTCAGCAAAACTATCGTTTCTGTTATTTTGCGTGCATACGCGATAAAATAGTTCAGGATCGTCAGGGTTCAATATATCACCAAGCCTGCAGGGCAATTGCACTGTTTTTCTAGTCTGAGTGTAAGTAAAAGATTACGAATTTCACAAAATATCAGCCAAAGATCTATCAAATCATGGGGAAAAGATC
>JAGVLG010000001.1 GCA_020054325.1 Gammaproteobacteria bacterium | reverse complement strand
CTTTTGTGCATTAACGGTAGCATCATCAACTAATTCTTTAAGCAAGTTGCGAGCATATGGGTCATCAAAATTAAGCTTGCCAAATGTTCTAGGATCTAATGGCCCACAATTGGGCGATTCTGCACTACCCCATGAAATACCCAATTGATGATGGGCTATTTGCTGAAATATGCGCGCAAGTCTGCCTTGATAACAACAAAACGATTTGCGCCATTTACGACATTTACCCATGGTTTTAGCAACACACTGCCAACCTGCAACTTCAACGCATCTCTTTTGGCGAATAACAGCAGGTGCTAAAATTTCTTCTACCTCTTTAGGACATCGGTGGCCAATTATATTTTTAAAAATGCCTTTCAAATTGCAACAATTTTTAATATCAGAGCCCCAGTCTTTATCACAAGTTAATCTGTCTCCTTTAAATAATAAAACAGACTCACCATCACCCCGGATTATATTTTTCTTTAGTTCTTCAACCATGCTTAGTTGTGCAACACCATTACCAAAATCTTCTGCATCAAAACCATCATTTACACCCATATTTGGCTCAGAATTAATGTTAATTCTTTCACCATCAATTCCCATATTTGAACTAATATTCTTTTTGCCACAGTTAAAGGTTTGCAAATATTCAACACAAAATGGACCGCGTGTTTGAATACATTTTGAATCAATTTGGGTACATCCTGCATCTAATAAGCTACTGCATTCATTAGCAATTGAACCACCTCCACAAGAATAGATATGCTCTTCAACCCAATGAGGCCGCATCACAAGAGTTGGATACCCTGCGATAGATTTACTTACATTTAGCTCTTGCAAGTTAGTAACTGGGCCTTCACAAAAATTTTTGTGAGCATAATTAGCAAGAGTGGTACATTCTCCCTCATCCCAATGCTCTTCGAGCACAGGGGCAGGCCTTGCCACAACTTCCCACGTTTCAACTCTGCCGCGATCTTGATTTCTATTGTTTTTATGTTTTTTCTTAACTTTAGAGCCAACATTGTCCTGCCTTATATTACACTCATAAATATAGTCATTTGCAGACGTTGGTTGCCTGCTAGAATAGTGGACGTCTCTAATATGTCCTTTGCTACCGCTTCTTATATTTCGAACCGATATAATCTGCGCTCCAGGGGATTTTTCATTTAATGAATTAACTACTTTTGATGATCCATAATTTGAATTTTGGAAGCTGACGATGCCGCTTTTAAGGTCAAATGATGTGTGATGACCAGAATAACTGTTAGCGGTAAATTCAAGTTCTACATTAAACTTTATATCATCTGGCTGAATGGCCTTAACAATTCGTGTGCGGTAACATTTTTTAACAACTTCATCTCCTGCCTCACGACAAGTTACAATTCTATCTTCTGAAACCGTAGATTGTTGTGTAGATGCTGGAGCATTAATCATACCGTTGGCCTCAATTATAGAGTTTTGATCTATATTTTTAGCAGCCATCAAAAGCTCATCGTTTGGAGATATTTTAATCTTTTTACGCTCATTTGAATTTTTATCAGTTAGCGTCTGTATATCTTTAGCAAAATTAGCAGAACCTGCTTTATGATTGCTCAAATCTGACTTTAGTGGGTCATGATTTTGCGTAAGCATTGTGGCATCAATTTGTGCCTTATAATTTGCTTCAATTTGTGCAAGTTGTGTATCTAAGTCACCTGATTTTTCTGGCTTAAGCTCAAAGGCCTGTCTTGTAATCTTATCGCCACCTTCTCTAGTGATATCATGCATCTCACCACTTTGCGAAAGTGCTACAATCGCATCTTGCATATCATTAGCAACACATATGCCACATGCAGATGCTAATACAAAAACGCAAACAAATGCTTTATATTTTTGAGAGATAATTTTGTGCATCCTTTGAATTTATACCGTTTGACTTAATAAGCTCTAGAGCCTCAATTAAACCAATATCCCCCTGCACCACATCAATTGCACCACCCACATCTAAAATAACCGTTGGAACCACATCTACTGAATATTGCTTAAATTTAAGAGGATCAATGTTAAAGCCTCCAACCTTACCTTCCTCAAACAAGCCTCTGGCCAGTGCAACAGTTTCTTTAAAGCTATTATTTACAAAGCCGCGAATCACTAGTTCTGTGCCCAAGAGATCTGCTTGGATGGCCCACTGTTTAATGCTTTTTTCTGACATACTAGTTGATATAAAGACAATTAATTGAGCACCGTTTTGTTTTTCTTGGGTCTGCTCTGCTTGCTTAAATACTGGATTAATTGGCAAGCTAGTATTAATGTCTTTGGCAAATTCTTGAACTTGCAATAAAATTTTCTCGTCTGAATTACCACTTGCGAAAACACTATAGCTTAAAAGCATTAGAATTATAAAACGCAGCATTCTTTACGCCTCCAAACTAGATAACCAAAATCACCATCAATTGGATTTACATCTTTAGCAATACTCCATGGTATAACTGTCTTGCCAATGGCATTAGTTGAAGTAAATTTATTTTTATTAATGCTTGGATAGACTGGCTGAATTTTATATTGGCTCTTTTTCCACCAAGGCATTGGATATTTGCCACACATACCTCTAACACCCATCGAACCATGCAGTAAACCTTCGCGATGTAATTTAAAGAGCATTCGCTCTAATTCTAAGGTTGTTGAATCCATAGCACTTTGATGCCCACTTATAGTGCCGCTTAATGGGTAAACTCCTCCCTGACATCCAGCACACCAGAATAAACTATCAATTGGCGTAGCTGCGCTACTAGCTGCACAATCTGCAACGCATGCTAATTGTGCTACTGGGTTACCAAAAAGCAGGGATTCTGGCGATATCCAAAGGGATAACTCATCATCAGACCACATGGGGTCAAACTCAGTCATATAGGCAATATCAAAATCCTCATGCTCCATACAAGCCAAATCAGTTAGTAGATTCATCCATAGAAGCAATGGATACACATACCAATGCACATGGTAAAAAGCATTTTGATGCCCGCGCCCTAAATCTGTTGCCGTATTATTTGCTATATCGCCATTAGGAGCCGTGATTCCAAGTGGCATTTGCATCCCACCAAGATTTACCATGCAGTATGGTTTGCGAGTTACATCAACCGCTCTAAATGGCTGCCAAAATGCTACCGGCACACCATAAACAAAGGGGTATCTATCATTACATTTACAAATTGCCTCTCTTTTAGGTGCAGAGGTGGCCTTGTCATTACTACTAGATGCAACCTTAACTCCTGCAATATGCAATGGGAATAAAGCTTTCCAATCAACGTGAGTTATGGGGTTAATAAATCTTCCATGGCATTTTGCATCGGCCACGGCTTGAGCGCTTAAAACTTGCAATAAGATGAACGTCATGACTTTGATTATTTTACCCATTTAATTGCGCCAAAATTTTTGCCTCTAATAAGGGATATGTTTCAAGCTCAATGCTCACAACTTCAAAAGTTTGCTTTTCAACATCAACGGCTACAATTGTAGGCGTTGCAATTATTTTGAATTTGCGGTTCAGGTTTTCATTATGTATGGCATCTGGAAATTGTGCTATCGGTTTACCATCTAAACTATTGGCAATTATTCTAATGCCGTGCTTTTTGCGTATTTTAACCAGAACGTCGGCCATTTGATGACAGTGCTTACAATAGCCA
Organism: Gammaproteobacteria bacterium; assembly: GCA_020054325.1. Classification (GTDB taxonomy): domain Bacteria; phylum Pseudomonadota; class Gammaproteobacteria; order UBA6186; family Azoamicaceae; genus JAGVLG01. The sequence continues at coordinate 1,570 of JAGVLG010000001.1, read as the reverse complement.
GCATAGAAAAATATGAATGTCTTTTGATTGTTTGCTTTTGCAAAACATGTGTTTGCAAAAACGATAACGCTCAAAACAGCTATAAACCTTAAATTAAAGATGCGCATCATATGACCATCTCCTCAATAATTAGCGATGATTTCCGCCTATACACCTTAGCTGGCAGGGCATTAATCTCAAACCTATCTATTAATTTTTGATGCTGGTCAAAATATATGTTTACCCCACACTTACGCATAAGCTCTAATGGGTAACCATTAACTAAAACAATTTTTAAAAAGTTATTTTTCTTTAATTCAAGGAGTGCAAAATTAACTTGCGCCAAATCTTCCCCATCAATAAAAAGCAAAGTTTTATTGGAATCTGGCAGGACATCTTCTGGCCTTACAGTAGTTCCTTTTTTAAACAAAACGCGATTAGCAGCATCCTTAACATCACGCGGCAGGGTGTAAACTAAACTTTGAGTTTTGTGAGAATTTTTGGTGGCTTTTGGCAACCTTATACCTTTAGGGTTTTCAATCCTGTCTTGAGATTTTTCGCGTAATTTTGCATTCATCTTGTCAATCTCACCATTTCTTTCAAGCTCAGGCAACCTTTGATTCACAATCCAATCAAAAGCATCCATCTCGGCAATTTTATAGGTTGGCCCATAAATACCTAAGTTTTTCGCCATAACGCTACCAGATAGCAAAAGCCACACCAATAATATCTTTCTCATCAATAAGCCCAAAATCTAAATAACGTGAATCATAAGAATCGACATGCGAGTTAGCTACAAAATAACGTCCTTTAGGAATTTGACTATCCTGAGTCACACGCAAAGCTGTACCATTTTTAGCGCGTGTTTTAGCCACCCCAATTAACTTTTCATTTACAAAAACATCGCGCTCCATAACCGCAACCTTATCACCAGAAATACCTACAACCTGTTTAATTAACTTCATGCCAGCATACAGAGAGGTTGTTGGAGCTGAAAATAATATGTAATCGCCATTTTTGATGTTTTTAGTTTTATAAATAAAGAAGTGCTTGTGCGGTAAAGATTGTGTAACATTATTCGCATAGCCACACTTGTAACATGCGAAAAATGCAGCTGCGACAAACAAAAATAGAAATTCATTATTTCTTATAACATTAAGCATTTTTGTCAATTCCTTTCTTTATTCTATCTACTACTTGCGCGGTTATATCAACCCCACCTGATAAAACAGCCTCTTCCATTAACAAGACCTTGCCATTAGCCTTAAATTCATGCAAAGCTGCCTCTAGGCTTTTACCAAAATTTACTACCTGAGCACTTTGCTCATCTCTGCTCAAATTGGCACCATTTAAACTTTGGGTAAAACTATCGGTTAAACGATTAACTCCAATTGTGTAAATCCTATTAGAAGCATTTATTTTAACTAAGGCAGTAAACGCAATTGCGAAATTTAAAATAAGCCCCGCGCAAACTATAAATGGTAAATTTTTAACTAAAAAAGCTCTCATATCACCTCCCCATAGTATTTGCTGGCTATTTGTGTGAGCGCATCAACTGTTGTAACACCAGCATCTAATAAATTATTAAACT
>JAGVLG010000055.1 GCA_020054325.1 Gammaproteobacteria bacterium | reverse complement strand
TGTCGGAAATACTTTTGATGGAAACCTTGCAATAAATGCGGGTACAATTCGGGTCTCATCTGACGGAAATTTAGGTACCGCTCCAGGAGCAGCAACTCCAGCGAGAATAACACTTGGTGGGGGTACTTTGCAGGCAACTGCTGCTTTCACGATAAATTCAAATCGAGGCATTAGCCTAACAACTAGTACCACTAGTACTATACAGTCAGATGTATCGAGTCTAACATATAATGGCATAATTGCAGGTAGTGGTAATCTAAATAAAACTGGGGCTGGTACATTTGCATTAGGTGGCAGTAATTCTTTTACCGGTTCATTAGCAATAAATGCTGGCACATTATCCTTAACGACTGTTAATGGAATAGCTGCGATAAGTGCATTAAGCTTAGCAAATGTCTCAGGTGCGAGTTTACTTTTAAACAATAACAACCAAACTATTGGCAGTTTATCTGGTGGCGGTACAACAGGTGGTACGATTCAATTAGGTTCCGCTACTTTAACCATAAATCAAATAGCAGCTGGTACCTATGCTGGTGCAATTTCTGGCACAGGAAATCTATCCTTAGGTTCAGGTAGTACAAATACCTTAACTCTAGGAAGCACAACCAGCACTTTTTCAGGAGCCACAAGTATCAATGGTGGTACTTTGAGTATTTCTGCTGATAGTAATCTTGGTGCTGCTCCTGGGGTCGTTACCCCGGCGAAAATAGTTTTAAATAACGGCACTCTACTTGCTAATAGCAGTTTTACTCTGAATAGTAATCGAGGAATAACTTTAAATGGCGACTCTACTATACAAGTGCAACCAGGCGTTACATTGACTTATGGTGGCATTATTACTGGATCATTTGGATTAACTAAAGCAGGTAGTGGTACTTTAAGCTCTAGTGCTGTTCATACATATACTGGTGCTACTAATATAAACGCTGGCACGCTGTTACTGAACTCAGCAAATCAATTGGCAAATAGCAATAGCATAATCTTTGCTGATGTAGCTGGTGCTACGCTTGATTGTAATGGTTTTAATCAGACATTTAATAATCTTTCAGGCGGTGGGATTAATGGTGGACTTCTTGCTCTAGGAGCGGGCAATTTAACAATTAATCAGACTGCAGATGCTACATTTGCTGGTGAATTTTCTGGTAGTGGCGATATGACGCTATCATCAGGCAGTACGAATACATTGGCACTAACTAATTCAAGCAGCGGATTCACAGGTTCTTGGAATATAAACGGTGGAACATTATCAATTTCATCAGATAATAATCTCGGTGTTAGTCCATTTTCTGCTACACCGGGAAAAGTCAATTTTAATGGCGGAACATTGGCAACTACCGCAGATTTTAGCTTAAGTAGCACACGGGGGATTGCGATTTTAACTGGCGGAGCAACTTTTTCAACTAATCCTGCTACTACTTTGACATATGGCGGTATTATTGCTGGCAGCTCTGGCGGAGCATTAAACAAAAATGGTACTGGTACTCTTGTGCTCAGTGGTGCGAATACTTACGATGGCGCTACTAATATTAATGCTGGAAAGTTATCATTAACAAATTCTAATGCATTGGGAAGTTCTAATGGTACTACGGTTAACGCAAATGCACAATTAGATATGAATTTTAACTCCGCTAGCCTGGCAACTACTAGCACAATAAATTTGAATGGTACTGGCCCATCTAGTAGTGGTGCCTTGACATTTAGCGGTTCATTTATAACTATTAATAATCCAATAAATATTGCAAGTACTGCTAGTATTAAAGGTAGCGGTGTTGGCACCATAACGATGGGTGGTACTATATCTGTCAACAATCCATTGACGCTTACTCTTGATAATGCAGCTTTAGTATTACCAGCGGTGAATATGTCCGCTGCGTTTGCAGTAACCGCTTCTGGTAGTATCACACAAAGTGGTGCGATTACTGGGAATCTTGGTGCTATAGCAAGCTTTGGTGCAGCAACTGCCAATACAGACATCATTTTAGATCAAGCCAACAATTTTGGTAGTTCATCTACATTTATTGGTACAGTATCAAATATAAGAGATGTATATTATAGAGATATTGGCTTAGCATCCAGTTTACCCAGTTTTACAGGTTTAACTGGATTACGCAACCTGACAGTGGTGTTTAATAATTCTCCATTGGAGTTTCCAGCGATTACTTTAAATGGTACTGGGGCACTTAGTGCAACAGCTGGGGGCGCTATAACACAATCTGGAATACTGTCTATACCGGGCACATCATCATTTAATGCTGGAAATAATCTAATAACACTCAATCAGAATAATAGTTTTCTAGGATCTGTATCTTTAAATAACTCTGGGACAAACGATGTGAGTATAGTAAATGCTAGTAGCCTGAGTTTAGCAACATCTAGCATAGGTAGAAATTTAAGCGCAACTGCTAATGGCTCAATTGTCCAGTCTGGGGTATTAACTGTAGGTGGAGCTTCGAGTTTTAATTCCGGGGCCAATGAGATCAATTTAAGCTTAAATAATTTGTTAACTGGAGCTATCAGTTTAAATAATAGTGGGGCAAATGCTGCTGTTATACGCAATTCGAATTCCACGGTGCTTGGCACCGTAAATGCTGGACAGGATTTTACGATCACCTCAGGCGGTAATATAACGCAAACTGGTATTATCACAGCAAATGGCGGAGCAACTTCATTTGCAATTACGCTACCAAATTCAGATATAACACTAAACTTAGCTAACGATTTTGGTGGGATTGCTCCTGTATTTTCTGGTACTAGGAGTAATATTCGCGATGTTTACTTTAGAAATGTTAACTCTGCAGCACAAAGTCCAAGCTTTACTGGCATGTCTAGTCTTCGAAACTTGACTTTAGAATTTAATAATTCAGCACTTTCAATACCAGCAATTACTTTACATAGTAGTGGAAATTTCATAGCTGTTGCTGGGGGCGCAGTTACACAAACTGGTGCACTTACCGTACCTGGAAATACAAATATATCTGCTGGAGCAAATAGTATAAGTCTAAATCAAAATAATCAATTACAGGGAGTAGTGATTCTTAATAATAATGGTACCAATAATGTCAGTGTTAACAATGCCACCAACTTGAACCTTGGTGCTTCTACATTTGGTAATGATTTGAGCTTGACTGCTAGCGGTAGTATTACACAGTCTGGGATTTTGACTGTTCCCGGAAAGTCTAGCTTCACATCTGGTTCGAATACGATTACTTTAACAGCAAATAATTTATTTACAGGTAGTATATCTTTTAGTAACAGTGGGACAAATGATATAGCAATTAAGAATACGCTGCCAACTGTTATAGGAGATGTCTCTGCTGGGAGTAATATTTCATTAATATCTGGAGGTACTATTTCACAAAGCAAACCAATTATTGCAACCGGTGGCGCACTAGATTTAGCAGTAACTGCCGCAAATTCCAGCATTTTATTACCTGAAAATAATGATTTCGGTAGTAATGCTGTAACATTTAGTGGCACAAAATCTTTTATTACAAATCTAAATTTAAAAAACATTAGTCCTTTTGCTGCAACCCCATCTTTTACAGGGCTCAGCAATTTACATTATTTAGAGATGAATTATCCCAACCAAACTATTGCACTATCAAATTTAGCACTTAGCGGAACTGCTATATTTTATGGCAATAATGTAACTGGTAACCTGAATGTACATGGTTTACAGTTAGATACAAATTTTTGTAATCTAACAGGGTTTGTTAATGGTCTGGCTGGAACAGCGGCGATTGAACAGATTGTGCTATTGAATACTATTTCTGCGGGAACTCACTTTTTTGATGGCATTGATATGTTTGGTGTCGAGCCTACTCCTGGGCCGAGCCCGAGCCCAACAAATTCTTTAACTCCAACCCAACGAACTCTGTTAGATAATGCTTTATACATTTCAGATTTTTACTGGAATCAAAACAAGGTAATTGATTTAAGCAATTACTATGATAAAACACGGCTTGAAAATCGCATAGTACAGAACAAGGCAGATAAATGTACTAGTTATGGCTCCGATATAGAGGTATGTATATAAGTATGAAATTCGAGATTTATGTTTAAGTAACCTGCTATAATAAGCCTAACAGATTTAGGACATTTCCATGGATTTTTCAGTATTAAAATGGGTAATATTTGCATCAATAGTACTAATATTATTGCTGCTAGATCTGGGTGTCTTTAATAAGACCGATCACGAAATTCAAGTTAAAGAAAGTCTATACTTAAGTGGATTTTATGTGGCGATAGGCTTATTATTCGGCGGATGGATCTGGTACTCTATGGGTTTAACGAGTGCGCAATTGTACCTGACAGGATATCTAATCGAAAAAACCTTGGCTCTTGATAACATATTCGTCATTTCTCTTATTTTTAGCTACTTAAGCATTCCAAGGATCTATCAACATCGCGTGTTGTTTTGGGGAATATTGGGAGTAATTGTTTTTCGTGGCATTATGATTTATCTAGGTGCTAAGATAGTATCAGAATTTGAGTGGGTTCTCTATATTTTTGCAGCACTTTTGATTTTAACAGGTATAAAGATGTTATTTATATCAGAACATAAAACTAATATGCAGGATAATAGGGCTTTAAAATTTTTGCAGCGCCATTTGCGCGTTACCAAAGAGTTACATGGGCATGATTTTTTTGTTGTAACCAAAGAGAATAATAAAACTTTAATTTGGTGCACTCCGTTATTCATAGCATTAGCCATGGTTGAGATTGCAGATCTGATTTTTGCAATAGATAGTGTGCCAGCTATTTTTACCATTACAACTGATCCATATCTAGTTTACACTAGTAATATATTTTCAATTCTAGGTTTAAGGGCACTATATTTTGCATTGGCTGCCATATTGCACCGCTTTGTGTATTTAAAGTATGCACTATCTATAGTATTGATATTCATAGGCTCTAAAGTATTTATTGCAGACTGGTTTGGCTGGGTGAAGTTTCCAGCATGGGCCTCGCTTAGCATTACTTTTGGTTTGATAGCTGCCGGTATTATATTCTCACTCTATAAAACTAGGGGACAAGCTAGGTAAAAGTATTTGCGCAGTTTTTTCATACCCTAACAAACGCTGTAACCATGGGTCTTGGAAGACTCTATAGTGAAACAGTATCCCCATGCAAGACTTTCGCTTGCTACTACTGAGCAATTGAGTATCAGACCCGGCATTTTAGCAAACGCGTGTGGGTTGTTCGCAGCCGGGCATCTTAACCTGGCAAATCATATAAATCCTTTGCCATTAAACACATCTTATCGCGCATCAAATTACCAGTTGGTTCAGCCAGAACCTCATTAGCAACTGCCGCGGCTTGAGAATTTGTTTGGTAACGTAGATCTGGGTTAGGGTTATTAGCAATAATTATTGCTAAATTAGCTATTTCAGCTGGATTTTGGCCGATTTCTTGCGATTTTTGGATTAGATTATTACGTAACCTGTTGGTAAATGGTTTGTATCCTGGGTATTGCTCTAAATTAGCCGCGAGTTGTGCATTTTGCGCCCAATCGTTTTTTACTGTGCCTGGTTCAATAATTGAAACTTTGATGCCCCATGGTAACAATTCAGCAGCTAAAGATTCAGACATGCCTTCTAAAGCCATTTTGGATGCTGAATACAAACCTAACCCTGGAAGAGCTCTTAAACCAGAGGTACTGCTGATATTAATGATATGCCCACTGCGATTAGCCCGCATTAAAGGTAATGCTTGCTGCGTAACTACCAATGGCCCAATAACATTTACATTAAATTGTTCTTGTGCTTGAGCGACGCTAATCGCTTCTTGTGGACCAATTACACCGTAGCCAGCATTGTTTACTACAGCATCAAGTCTTCCATTGATAGTTTTTATTTCATTTATTAAGTCGTGTACTTGTTGTTGGTTAGTTATGTCGATTCTACGAATCGTAACACCTTTTAAATTTGCATGTTTGCTTGGATCACGAGTAGTAACCCATACACTCCAGCCATCATTTTTAAAAGCCTGCGCAATTTCTTTGCCAAGCCCAGTTGCACCACCAGTGATCAAAACCGTTTTTGTAGTTGCTGCTGCATAGGCTGTAGGATTAGCTGAAATTAATATTGTCACGCATACAAATAACACGATTTTGCTAAAATTTTGCAACATTTAGATAATCCTCAATAATTTATCCTAGGCTTGCTATCTTTTTAACACGCTGAAATTATTTTTTCCAGTCGGTAACATAGAGTTTAATAATAGTTTGTCCGTCTGTTAAATAAATTTTCACCGGCAAATCTTGCCCCAAGCTTTTGGCGTATTCTTGGTATTCAATTTTCCAACCATCTTGCTCTAAGCTGCATATGTGATTTTTTTTATCATAAATTACTTTAGTTGGTTGCGATTGCGGCGCAACCTGACCTTTAATCCAATAGTTTAAGCGCGAGAAAGGCAGCGACCAACCCAAATGTTGGTGTAATAATTTGGCAGGATCATCACTTTGATAGCTTTTACCGTCTGAAGTAGTTAGGGTAACCTGGTTAATAGTGCCCTCTAATGTTGCAGAATCTGGTGCGAATGGGCTATAAAAACGAATATGGTATTTATCGTTATTCTGTTGCCATTGCATCAAAACATTATGACCTTGATCTTGCGAGCGTACCGCTACCTTACTGTGTACTTTCCAAGCTTTCAGACTAGAAATTTTTGGGTTGGATGCAGCCTGGCTTAGATCTTGTTGCTTGGGGGTACAACTAACTAGTGTAAAAAGCAAGCATCCTGCAACATACAATTTAAAATTTATCATAAGATCCTTCTAATTAAGCAGATATATTATAACAAAAATTTTAATTAGTTGCTTTTTGTGAGGGGATAGTAGTGTTAGTTTTGACAGGGGCTACCTTAAACTCACTTACCGGAATGTTTAAACGGGTTAAAGTATTCTTGATAGCTTCATGGTTCACCGGTGATGCTATTAAGGCCTTCTTCCAAACTTCTTTGGCGGCTTCTTTTTTGCCCATAGACCATAATACCTCACCAAGATGTGCGGCAATTTCATTATCACCACTCATCTTATACGCTTCAGTTAACATCTCAACTGCTTCTTCAGTTTTACCCATTTTAAATAATAACCAACCCATACTGTCCATAAATGCTGGATTATCAGGGTTTAAACTTAATGCTTTTTCTAATAATGGCATCGCTTCTTGCAAACGGTTGGGTTGATTTGCTAAAGTAAATCCGAGGGCATTTAGGGCATTAGCGTTATTTGGATCCATCTCTAGTATTTTGCGTAAATCTTTTTCCGCCTCAGTATTCTTTTGCATCAGGCCGTAAATGACGCTGCGAGCATATAAAAAATCAACATCGTCATCTAAGACTTGTAAAGCGCTATTTGTATTGTCTAGTGCTTGGTCATACTCTTTTGCGTCGATTAAAACATCGATTTCAGTTAATAATATTTGTTTTTGATCTGAAAAGGTGCTGGGCGATGAATTTTGTAGAGTGCTTAAAGCTTTGCTATAGTCCCCTGAAACTGAATGTAAGTAAGCTGCTCGTAGGTAGGCAGGTACATGAAACTCGCTTTCTTCAGAAACATTTTCATACCAACTAATTGCTTCAGCATTTTTATTATCGTACTCTGAGAGTTGGCCCAGATAATAGCTTGCTTTGTCTGTGCTAGATTCAAATTTTAACGCTTTCTTAATTACATTTTCTGCCTGTGAGAATTTATTTTGAATGATATAGGTTTCACCTAACATAATTAAAGCATCGCCACCATAGGTGCCATCTTTGCTTAAAATTTCTAACTGCGGTATTGCTTGTTGGTACATGCTATTATCGGTTAATGCGATCACATAAAACATACGTAAATCGTTATTTTTGGGGTATTTATCTACTTGTTGAGCTAAATAGTCCAGCGCTGGTTTATCATCATTTTTTTCATAACGAATTAGTTTTGCCTGCAATTGGATACCATTGGTTAGATCTGGTTTGATCTTGAAAGCTTTGGCTAAATATTTTTTAGCAGAGTCAATATTTAGTTGCACTGCGGCTACTTGTGCAGCGGTAAGTTGAATATCAGCATTATCTGGCTTGTTAGCAGCAGCACCCTCGACAATCTCGGTTAGATTTTTTTGACCCTTTTCTGATAATTTACTAAGGATGATTAAAACATGTTGATCAATATCAGCAGTATGTGTATTAAACGCATTCAATAAAAATTTTTGCGCTTTGTTAGGATTACTGTTTACAAATAAAGTTACTGCTACTAATTGAGCTTGTACATCGTTGGGTGCAGCATTGGCCCAGATCTCGCTGGCTGTAAGAGCATCATCAATTGATTGTAGTTGGATTGCCAATTCAGTCGCTAGTTGTGCAACTTCTGGATCTTTGGTGGCTTTTGCAACCAACATAAATTGTTCTAAAGCGGTTTCTGGCATGTCGCGTTGTAAAGCCATTTCACCAATCATTAAATGTGTTAATATTTGTTGGTGCGATAAAGGCGCAACTTGATTACTAGTGGTGGTTGTCGGTGTAGTCTTAAAGTTTGCTGCGGCAATAGGATCACAACTGAGAGCAATCAGTAGTGTTGCAAGATATAACGACGTTTTTATAGTTTTCATTTGTGTCCTATTATCAACCTCTAGAAGCCACTGCTTTTGCAGGCTCTTAGTTAGGCTATCGGCCAAAAGTTAAATATCATTAAGGATCTAATTCATGCATCTAATGGCGATGGGATTGAGCCATAAAACCGCATCACAGGATCAACGCGAGCAACTGAGTTTTGATGCTGACCTAGTAGTTGAAACTATTGCTGAAATAATGCATTCTGCGCATGTGAATGCCGCGGTATTAGTTTCTACGTGTAACCGCACTGAAATTTACTTAGAGGCGGATTCCTTGGCGGGCGTATTGCGTTGGTTACAGCATGAGCGCAAATTAAAGACTATCGATTTTAGAACAAATACCTATTTATATATGGATCTTAAAGCAGTACAGCATTTGATGCGGGTGGCTTCAGGTTTAGATTCAATGGTGTTAGGGGAAGTTGAGATCTTAGGACAGTTAAAAAATGCTTATCAGCTGGCAGCGCAGCATGGTTTTGTGAATCGAAATTTAAGTCGTTGGTTTCAAAGTAGTTTTGCAGTTGCAAAAAAAGTACGCAGCCAGACTGATATTGGTTTGAATCCAGTATCAGTAGCGTACTTAGCGGTGCGTTTAGCAGAACGTATATTTGCTAAAATAGCAGATCAAACGGTGTTATTGATTGGCGCGGGTGATACTGCATGTTTGGTTGCAAAACATTTAGCAAGTTCCGGGGTAAAGCATTTTGTGTTTGCCAATCGTACTTTAGATAGAGCGGAGAGTTTAGCTCAAGAGCTAGGCTTAGATAAAAGCCATTATGAAATAATAGCTTTGAGCAAAATTCCGGAGTATTTGCCAAGGGCAGATATTGTGGTTGCAGCAACCACTGCTCCGCTACCGATCGTCGGCAAAGGAATGGTAGAGCGGGCTGTAAAAATTCGTAAACACAAGGCGATGTTTATGATAGATTTAGCGGTGCCACGTGATATTGAAACTGAAGTGCGCGATATTGCAGATGTGTACTTATATGGCATTGATGATTTGCAAAATATTGCTGCAGAGCATCAGCGTTGCAGGGTTTCTGCAGCGCAGCAAGCGGATTTGATTATTTTGCGTGAAGCAGATCGCTTTATGCAATGGTTGGAAACGCAGCATGTTAGTAGCACAATCCAAGCCTTTCGGGAACAATGTGCGCAACAGCGCGATCGAGCCTTGCAAGAGGCTTTACGGCAGCTAGATGCTGGCAAAGATCCGCGGTTGGTGTTGCAGCATTTTGGGCATGTGTTATTGAATCGTATAATACATGAACCAACTGTGCAAATTCGTAACAGCGCGAATGTTGCAGAGCGCGAGGCTTTATTAAGTTTAGTGAGAAAATTGTTTAATATAGAGCAAGAAAATAAAGAAGTGAGTTATGAAGGAATCAATTAAAAATAAATTAGAAAAATTAGCGGAACGTCATGAAGAATTAACTGCATTGTTAAGTTCGCCCGATGTAATTAAAAATCAGGATAAATTTCGTAGCTATTCTAAAGAGTATTCAGATTTAGAGGACATCGTTAAGGTATTTAAGGAATATAAAAACACTGAAGAGCATATAGAATCTTCCAGTGAACTGTTAAAAGATAGTGATTTTGAGATGCGTAACATGGCTGCTGCAGAAATCCAAGCAACCAAGCAACAACAAGAACAGTTAGAAGATCGTTTAAAAATTTTATTATTACCGCGCGATCCAAATGATACTTGTAATGTGTTCTTAGAAATTCGGGCTGCAGCTGGGGGGGATGAATCGGCAATTTTTGCAGGCGATCTATTTCGGATGTATACACGTTTTGCGGAACGCAGACGCTGGCAAGTTGAAATTATCAATGAAAGTGCCGGTGAATTTGGTGGCTATAAAGAAGTTATTATTAGGATTGTCGGCCAAGAAGTTTATTCACAATTGAAATTTGAATCTGGGGCGCATCGGGTACAACGCGTTCCTGAAACCGAAGCCCAGGGACGAGTGCATACTTCTACCTGTACCGTAGCAATTATGCCTGAAGTTGAGATGGTTTCAGATATTGAGATTAATCCGAATGATTTACGAGTTGATACATATCGATCCTCTGGCGCGGGTGGGCAGCACGTTAATAAGACCGACTCGGCAATACGTATTACGCATATTCCAACCGGAGTAGTGGTTGAGTGTCAAGAAGAACGTTCACAACATAAAAATCGCGCTAAAGCAATGTCGCTATTAAAAGCTAGGATTTTAGCGCAAGAGCAGAACAAGCATAAAGCGGAACAAGCACAAACTAGGCGTGATTTAGTGGGAACCGGGGATCGATCTGAGCGGATCCGAACTTACAATTATCCGCAAGGCAGAATTACCGATCATCGTATTAATTTAACCCTCTATAAGCTACAAGAAATAATGGATGGTGCTTTGGAAAATGTTATTGAACCATTATTACATGAATACCAAGCAGATTTATTAGCTGCAGTTTCGGAAGAATAATGAACATACGTACCGCATTAGATACTGCTAAAATCGAAAAAATTGATGCTGAGTTATTACTGAGTTTCGTATTAAATTGTGGCAGGGCTAGTATAAGAGCTTATCCAGAACGCGAATTAACATTTGAGCAAAAAACTAAATTTTTGGAGTTACTGCAACGTCGTGTGCATGGTGAACCGATTGCCTATTTATTGGGTCACAAAGAGTTCTGGAGTTTAGATTTTATTGTTAGTCCAGATGTTTTGATCCCACGTGCGGATACTGAACTATTGGTAGAAATGGCGTTAGAAACTATTCCGAGCAAAAAGGCGCAACGTATTTTAGATCTGGGTACTGGCTCTGGTGCGGTGGCTCTGGCAATTGCTTCTGAGCGTCCAAGTTGTACTATTGTTGCAACCGATAATTCTGCGGAAGCATTACAAATTGCAAAATTAAATGCGAAACATTTACAAATCCATAATGTTGAATTTGCACTAGGTTATTGGTTTGATGCCTTATCGGGCGGGTTAAACCAACCTTACGATATAATTGTTAGCAATCCTCCATACGTAGCTAATTTTGATCCACACCTCGAACAAGGTGATTTGCGCTTTGAACCAAACCAAGCTTTAGTAGCAGGTATGGAGGGAATGGACGATCTACATAACATTATTGCCAATGCTCCAAAATTTTTAGTACCACAAGGGCAATTATTAGTTGAGCACGGTTACAATCAAGAAAAGTTAGTAGCTAAAGAATTTGAACAAGCTGGGTTTGCGGAGATTGTTTGCTATAGCGATCTGTCGGGTATTCCAAGGGTTACTTCAGGTACTGTTTAGGCATAAGCCCCCAATATGTTCTAAGCTAATATAAATCCACATGTAATTGTTGCTAATAAGGAAGTTAACTACCATGGAATGGCGTTCAGTGCGGCATGTAGTATCATCAATTTTTTTGTTAATAGCTTGTTCAAATCAAGCTCAAGCTACAATTTTCCAGGGATTACAGTTTAAACCTTATGTAGGTTGGGAATATCAATATCAACATATAAAAGGTAATGAAACTTGGAGTGAGTTCATGCCAGCTAACTTTTCCAGTCAGGCATTTTTACTCGGTACCAGATATCACCCAAACTTCGGTTTAGAGGTTTCCTATTACCATACTTTTAGAAAAGCCCAAAGCAGCGCTTATATATCTTCTTTTAACGGCACAGTTGATCCGAGCGGCACTACCTTAGCAGTAGGGCAAATGCGTAATGAAGGTTTTTCTTTTGATTGGGATCTATATTTTCCATTAGATCCAAAATTTAATTTTATGGGGACAATTGCATTAGTAACATACCACCCTAACATGGTTATTTATACATCAGGCGGCACGAATTTGGCGGCTATACTTGGCAGCGTTACACCAAAAAACCAGGTCGCATTACGTTTAGGGGTTGGTTTGGAATATGAAGAACGACATTGGGGAGCTAGGGCGCGAGTGTTATGGGATCAAACTCAAACCATTTATGTTAATTTGAATAATTCAAATGCTGCAACCTATGGCGTTCAAAACGATCCTTTTAAGCAAGCAGTTACTGTTACTGGTGGTATTTTTTACATATTTTAGGGAATAAGGACGCGGTGCTAGATGCCCAAGTTTGTTAAAATCTTAATGCTGTTTTCAATGTTGATCTGTGTTAGCAGTAGTTACGCTAAAGTATCAAATTATATTGGACTGGATTATAACGTAAGAATTATGGAAGGCCGCGATCGTTATAATTATGCAACTAGCGATGTATTCCCTAAAACTTATCATGGTTTTGAATTATATGCAGCGCATCGGTTTGATAATGATGTTGGTTTAAGCCTTAGCTGGGAGCAAACTGCATATTCGGATAATAGTCATGTATTTTCAAATGGTGAGCATTTTATTGCAATAGATCAAGTTGCTGGTAATGTTGCCAGAATACAATCGCGCGTTGAGGTGATTCATTTTGATGTTAATGGTTATTTCAACGTTACAGATAATTTCGAAGTTATGGGTCAAATGGGCTTAGGTTTAACCAGGGTTACAATGCATGCGTATTTAACCGCAAGTGGGGTTACCACGAATATGATGCCAAGTAATAATTTTGATAATTTAGTACCACGAGTTGGGCTTGGTTTACAGTATTTTTCACCTTGGCATATCGGGATCCGGGCTTCTTGTAACTGGCAGGGTATGGTGGTTTATAACATGAGTTTCTTGGATGAGGATGGCTTACGCACCAAGATTAAGCCATTTGATCAAAGTTGGATATTCGCAATCGGAATAGTGGGAAGGTTTTAATTATGCATAAATATTCAGCCAAAATATTTTGTTGCATATGTTTACTTGCAAGTAGTTTAGTGTACGCAGCAAAAAACTCACCGCCGCCGGATAAATGTAGTTATGCTAAAAAGCCAGCTAATTGCAAAACAAATTCTAAGGAGAATGGCTGTAATCCTGCCGATAGTTGGATCAATAAACCTTTACCGCCTTATACTGCCCCAGCTACGCCAAATTGTCCGGATAACCCACCACGTCCATATGCCTTACCAATGCAAGGTATAACGTATATGTGGACCTTAGGTGGCGATGTATTTTTTATGTATTTAGAGCCAAAAAATTCTTTTAGTGAAATTTATCGCAGTAATAAGGTTGGTGGTACCATTTACTTAGCGCAACGTTTTCGTAATCCCTTTGGCTATGAATTTGGTTTGAGTTATACCGATCGTAAACCAAAAACTCTAGAGACAGTCCCTGGTACTGTAGCATTTAACACCACTGCAACAGCTAATGCGGAAGATACTGGTAGAGTTAGAATTAAAATAACTTATCTCGATTTACAGGCACATACTAGATTATGTAAATATATTGAATCAAAATTTATTTTAGGTATTGGCTGGGTACGGCAAGGCTTAGAAAACACTTACAGCCCTATAGTGAATACTGATCCAGTACAAAATGCCATGCGTGCAATGGAAGGCAGAACTGCTTGGACAGTACGCTTAGGAATTGGTGCCCAGGCGCTAATAACAGATAGAATTGGCTGTAGGGCTATTATCCTATATGAAAACATGTCAAACATCCGCTACAGAAACACTCCGCCAGGAATTGATCAGGGGCCATTCCACGATTCGATAAGTGCTGCATTTGGGCTTTACTGGCATTTCTTACCATTGGCTGATCCGCATAATATACATTTCAGTATTGAGCAGTAGTGTGCAACTACACTTGCTTTCGACCTAGTTACTACAATATAATTGAATCATAATATATGTTAGCTGTAAAAATTATATGGGGTAAGTAGGAATGGAGCCAGATAACAATACATCGCTTTTTGGTTGGTTATTTAGGGCGTTAACTTGGTTAAATTGTATCAGCGATGAAAATTCAGTTCCACGCCAGTTGCCTAGATCTGTACAGCAGCAACATATTGTTGCAACATTGCCATCAATACAAGAAGAAGGAGCAGCAAACCAAACATCAGCTGTATCCAACCCAATACCCATGGCACTAGTGGGATTATCAGCACCAATAGCAATACAGCAACCGAGGCGTGCAACCCCAACAGAAGAACAGGATAGGCATGAACGGCACATGTCAGGCACATCAGGAACGTCTGGATTTAGGCTAGATGCGGACAATCAGGGTTTTGTTGTTGGATCAGTACAAACAACAACATTGCCAGCGGCACTAACAAAAACTAAACGACGCAGTATACTACGAAGAACACTAGATCAGCGCCGAGAAGATGATGAAGCAGCATATCGAAAACGTTTAGAAAAGAACTTAGGGCGTTTATCAGGTAATGGAATAGCATTTTCTAGAGTGCTTCAAGAAGTCCACGTGCCAGATCCTACTCCAACAGTCACCCCAGCTACCACGCCAGGCTCTGATCAAACAGCTGCTGCAACTGCTGAAGTGGCTCGAGAAGTTGCAGCTGAAATGCCAAAGCTTAAACTGCCGTAAATCTATTGCTGCAGTAAATCTTTTAGTAGTTTATTGACCTGATCTGGATTGGCTTTGCCTTGGCTTGCCTTCATAACTTGGCCCACAAAATAGCCATAAAGTTGCTCCTTACCAGCCCGGTATTCTGCTAATTGTTTTGGATTAGCTTCTAAAACCTGTTTGATCACTTGTTCTATTGCGCTACTGTCGGTTACTTGTTTTAAACCTTGCTTTTCGATAATCGTGTCAGGATCTTCTTGATTTTCCCACATAGTTTCGAAAACAGTTTTAGCGATTTTACCTGAGATAGTATTATCAGCTATACGGAGAATTAATTTGCTAATTTGCGCTGCACTAATCGGTGCTTGTTGAATTTCTAAATTATGTTTATTTAATGCCGCATTCATATCACCGATAATAATATTTGCCGCAGTTTTGGCATTTGCAGTACCGCAGTTTTTTACAACTGTTTCATAGAAATCTGCCATAGCCTTACTGCTTATTAAAATAGTCGCATCGTACTCACTTAGACCATACTCTTTACAAAAGCGCTCACGTTTTGCATTCGGTAACTCTGGTAAAGTATCGCGCACTTGTTGGATATACTCATCATTTATTTCTAATGGTAGCAGATCTGGATCTGGGAAATAGCGGTAATCCATCGCTTCTTCTTTACTACGCATTGGGCGGGTTTCATTTTTTTGTGAATCATACAAGCGTGTTTCTTGTATTACTGCTTGCTTATCTTCTAACAAAGCAATTTGCCGCGCAACTTCATAGTTAATGGCTTTTTCGACAAATTTAAATGAGTTTACATTTTTTATTTCAGCTCTGGTGCCGAATTCTTTTTGCCCTACTGGCCTTACCGATACGTTAGCATCGCAACGGAATGAACCTTCTTGCATATTACCATCGCAAATATCTAAATAAGTTACTAACGCATGCAGTGTTTTTAAATACGCTACTGCTTCGGCAGCACTATGCATTTCTGGCTCTGAAACGATCTCCAATAATGGCGTGCCGGCACGGTTTAGATCGATCCCGGATTTACCCTTAAAATCTTCATGTAAGGATTTACCAGCATCTTCTTCTAAATGCACCCGGGTTAAGTTAATAGTTTTACGCGTCCCATCTTCTAAAGTAATTTGTAATTGACCTCCAAGCACTATAGGATGCCCGAATTGACTAATTTGGTAGCCTTTGGGTAGATCTGGATAAAAATAATTTTTACGATCAAACACAGATTTATTCGCGACTTTAGCATTAATTGCCAGGCCGAATTTTACTGCTTGGCGTACTGCTTCGCTATTTAATACTGGTAAAACCCCGGGCAAGCCTAAATCAATTGCACATGCTTGTGTATTTGGCTCTGCACCATATGCAGTTGCCGCACCTGAAAATATTTTTGATTTGGTATTTAATTGTACGTGTACTTCTAAACCAATAACGGTTTCCCAATTCATGTTGTAATCCTCTTATGCAAATTCGGCTGGTACTTTAGTATGCCAATCAGTAACTTGTTGTAATTGATGCGCAACGTTTAATATTTTTGCTTCTGCAAAATAATTACCGATAATTTGCATACCTACTGGCAAATTATTTACAAAGCCGATTGGTAACGATAAGCCAGGTAACCCGGCTAAATTAACACTACTGGTATAAATATCATTAAGGTACATTGCAATTGGATCAGTGTTTTTCGCACCAATTTTAAAGGCTACCTCTGGAGTAGTTGGGCCAATAATTACGTCTACTTCATTTAAGGCTTTGATAAAATCATTCGCAATTAAAGTACGGATTTTTTGTGCTTTAACATAATAAGCATCATAATATCCAGAAGATAAAACATAAGTACCAATTAATATGCGCCGTTTTACTTCAGCGCCAAAACCTTCACTGCGGGTACGTTTGTACATGTCTTCCAGATCCACCGGATCTTTGCAACGATAGCCAAAACGGATCCCATCATAACGCGCTAGATTAGAGGAGCATTCAGCTGGTGCAATAATGTAGTAGGCTGGAATGCATAAATGTCCGTTAGGTAAACTAATCGATTTAACGGTTGCACCCAACTTTTCTAATTCTTTAACTGCATTATGCACTAAGTCTGCAATGGCTGGATTTAATTTGTCATTGAAAAACTCTTGTGGTAAGCCAATACGTAAACCTTTTATTGGCTTATCTAATTCTGCTACGTAATCAACTTTGGGGCGGTTAACGCAAGTGGAATCGCGCTCATCAAAACCTGCCATCGCTTGTAACATGATCGCACAATCAGCAGCATTTGCTGCCATCGGGCCGCCTTGGTCTAAACTCGATGCAAAAGCAATCATGCCGAAACGCGAAACTAATCCATAAGTTGGTTTTATCCCAGTGATACCGCAAAATGCTGCTGGTTGACGAATTGAACCACCAGTGTCAGTAGCAGTAGCTGCAGGGGCCAAACGGGCTGCAATTGCAGCAGCTGAGCCGCCAGAGGAGCCACCAGGGACATATGCAGTATCCCACGGATTTTTGACGGGGCCATAATAACTGTTTTCGTTACTTGAACCCATGGCAAACTCATCCATATTTGTTTTACCCAAACATACTGCACCAGCATCTTTTAACTTAGTAACCACAGTGGCATCGTAAGGGGCAATAAAATTATCCAGCATTAATGAGCCACAAGTAGTTTTGACGCCATTAGTACAAAAAATATCTTTGTGCAGGATCGGTATTCCTGTTAGATCTTCTTGGATCCCAGCTGCAATTTTTTGATCAGCTTGCGAAGCTGCTTTTAAAGCTTGTTCTTCGGTAGTGGTGATCAAAGCGTTTAAAGTGTTGAATTTTTTTATCCTTTCCAAGAAATGTTTAGTAAGTTCAACACTTGAAAATTCTTTGTTTTTTAAACCAAGTCCTAGCTCGCGGATTGATTTAGTATACATTTTAAACCTCGCTGTTATTCTTTAACTACCGGCACTAAATATAAACCAGCTGCGACTGCGTTTTCGGGTACTAAACGTTGCATTTCAGTTCGTACATCTGGTTCAGTTACTGCGTCGGGACGCATACGCTGCGCATAACTTTGCGAGTGTTGCATTGGTTCGATATTATCGGTATTTATTTCGCTAATTTCGCTTACTAGGCGTAGTATCTTGTTAAGATCTTCGGCTATACTATGCTCGAATGAATGTTCTTCATTTGAAGTTTCATTTAATGCGATACGCGCTAAGTGAGCAAGTTTGTTAACATCATCTTGGGTAAATGACATACTAAACTCCAGTTATTATCAGGAGCAGCCATAGTATCACATATGATTAGGTTGCCCAAGGTATATGATGTAGTCTAAGCCATGGGCGACGACTATACTTGCTAAGGTTATTTTTTATATTTTTTAGGTTGCAGAGACATGTTCAAGGTTTTACGTGGACTATTTTCAAACGATGTATCTATCGATTTAGGTACTGCAAATACTCTTATTTATGCTAAGAATCAAGGCATCGTCTTAAACGAGCCTTCAGTAGTTGCTATTCGCCAAGAGCGTGGCGCTGGTGGGCAAAAAATTGTAGCTGCGGTAGGTTGGGAAGCCAAGCGCATGCTAGGCCGTACCCCGGGCAACATTCAAGCAATTCGACCGCTACGAGATGGGGTTATTGCTGATTATCATTTAACCGAAAAAATGTTGTTACATTTCATCCACAAAGTTCACCAAAACAAAATTTTGCGTCCTAGTCCGCGGGTACTTATTTGTGTACCTTGTGGCTCTACCCAAGTGGAACGGCGCGCGATTCGCGAATCTGCACTTGGTGCTGGGGCGCGCGAAGTTTATTTAATTGAAGAACCGATGGCAGCTGCAATTGGTGCTGGCATGCCGGTAGAGCAAGCTAGTGGTTCTATGGTAGTGGATATTGGTGGCGGTACTACTGAGGTAGCTATTATTTCTTTGAGTGGCGTAGTTTATTCGGCTTCGGCTCGGGTAGCTGGTGATCGTTTTGATGATAGCATTATTAATTATGTGCGTCGTAACTATGGCACATTAATTGGTGAAGCTACTGCAGAGCGAATTAAGCAAGAAATTGGTACTGCTTTTCCTGGTGGCGAGGTGCGTGAAATTGAAGTCCGCGGTCGTAATATTGCTGAGGGCGTGCCGCGCAGCTTTACTTTAAATAGCAATGAAATTCTAGAAGCAATGCAAGAGCCCTTGTCAGGTATTATTGACGCAGTGCGTCTAGCGTTAGAACAAGCACCACCAGAATTAGCCGCTGATATTGCAGAGCGTGGTTTAGTATTGACTGGTGGCGGTGCGTTATTGCGCGATCTAGATCGCTTATTAATGGAAGAAACAGGTTTACCGGTTATTGTTGCGGAAGATCCACTAACATGTGTAGCACGTGGTGGTGGTCGCGCTTTAGAAATGATGGATGAGCTGGGTGGTGATTTACTTTCTACAGAGTAATTACTACTTTGACATGGAGATTACCTAAATAAAGCCGATATTTGTGCGCCAATCTGCAGATGGCTTACGTTTATTGTGTGTAATTATAATTGCGGGGATGCTGATGTTTTCTGATCATCGCTACCCGCAGTTTAGCCAGCTACGCGCTAAAATGGCATTCATTGTTTATCCAATCCAAAGTATAGTCAATTTACCAATAGGTCTATCAAGAGCCATTGGGGGCTATTTTGCAACGCATCAAGCGTTATATTCTGAAAATAAGTTGCTTAAAGAAGAAAACTTGTTGTTACAGGGCAGGGTGCAAAAATTAGCAGCACTGGAAACTGAAAACGCACAATTACGTCAACTGTTAAATTCTGGCTCTCAGATTGCCGAAAATCTTAAAATTGCCAACATTATTAATGTTGATCCAGATCCTTTCATGCATCAAGTAATCATTAATAAAGGTAAGCAAGATAATGTCTACCCTGGCCAGCCTATTATAGATTCTGAGGGTATTATGGGTACAGTAGTTACGGTGAACGATTTTGATAGCCGCGCGATTTTAATTACTGATGCTAGCCATGCGGTTCCAGTTGAGGATGTTCGCAATGGAGTACGCGCTATTGCCGTTGGTACAGGTAACGGTATTTTACAATTGCGCCATGTGCCAAACTCGATGGATATTGCCGTTGGTGACATGATGATTACTTCTGGTTTAGGTGGTAGATTCCCGGTAGGTTTTCCAGTTGGCAAAGTTGCTGAGGTTAAGCATGAGCCTGGCAAACCTTTTGCAACAATTATTCTAACTCCTAGTGCTAAATTAGATCGTAGTCGTCATATCCTGTTATTAGAAAATACCAAAGCAACTAAAGGAAATAGCAATGCGAAGTAAGAACAATGCTGTTATGCTTTATAGTGCAGTAACGTTAAGTTTCGTAGTTGCGTTTGCTTTAATGATTATTCCAATTGAGGGTAATATTAAATGGCTACGCCCGGATTTTATTGCATTGTTAGTAATCTTTTGGGCTACTGCTTTACCAAATCATATTGGAATAATTTTTGCATTTATGATGGGGTTAATGTTTGATTTATTAAGTGGTATGTTATTTGGATCGATGGGTTTAACTTTAGGTATTGTAGCCTTTTTAGCGTTAAATTTACGCTTGAGGCTAAGAATTTATCGATATTGGCAGAAATTTATAATAATCATGTTACTAATTGGCGGTAGCCAATTAATTAAACTTTGGATCCAAATGTTGATTGGCCATCCACCAGCTAGTTTCACATATTGGTTAACTAGTATTTCAAGCGCGTTAGTTTGGCCGTTAGTTTATTTGATATTGCATTCATATCAACGCACGCTCAGATTAGCATAGCCATTTTATAGGAAAATATTGCATGAGCAATAAAAGTAAACTCATAGCAATTTTTTTAATAAGTTTCTTGGGATTTTCAACACTTTTTTATGTGTTTGCAAACTATTTAAATACTAAAGCTAATCAAGCTATTTATAAATTAGCTGATAAATTAAGCGCAAAAATTGGTCAAAATGTCAAAATAGGATCGGTAGCTACTAGATGGCGTGGTCTAAGTTTAAAAATAGATATTAAAGATCTAGTAGTATTAGATAATACTACAGAAACTCCATTACTAATGGTCAACAGAATAGTAAGTACTGTTGATGCCCTAAAAACTTTGTTAACATTTAAGGTGAAATTTAAACATTTACTATTGAATAGCCCACGGTTGGCAATTGAATGGGATGGAATTAATCCACCAAGAATTATCGGATTATCAACTGATAATTTAACTAGTAAATTAAATATCTCTGAATTTTTACAATTATTAGCCCAACAACACAATATAACAATCCAGCAAGGCGATTTTCATATCCAGGGATTTAATCATACCGATATTCCTTTAATGGATGTATCATTAGAAATTAAAGAGCATGCATCGTTAGATTTCTTGGTGTTATTGCGGGGTAGTGTTGCGGCAGCAAACCCGCCAGAGTTTAATGCCGCATTACATTTCCTTGGTAGTATTGCAGATCCAACTAAGTTTATGCTTGACTTTGAGATCAAAACAAGTAATTTACAAGTTGATGACTTACTGAATCTAATTCCAAAATATAAACAAAATTTAGTGCGCGGCTCTTTTGCAGACTTAGATGCAAAGGGTGCAATTCAAAATGGTACATTAAAATTTATCAACACTGAGTTTAATATTGAAAATTTGCGAATAGGCTCAACTATGGGAGTAAAGGGCGGTAAGGGCAAAATTTTATTCAAGCCAGGGGATGAAAAGGTTAGCTTTTTCTTACAAAATTTTATAATTAATGAAATTAGTAACCCACTTTATGTGGTACCAGTACAATTGGTTAGTGGTGATGTAAAGAGCGTTTTAGAAAATGACGAGTTAAGTATTTCCAGCGATAATTTGAATATTAAATTGTCAAATATGGATTTTAAAAGCTATGCAACTGCAAAAATTAATGCCGATCGGATTTTAGAGTGCTCTGTCGATACCAAAATAAATAATGGCATATTACCAAAAGTTATAGCTATCCTACCGCCTAGGATTTTAGGGGATAACCTTACTAATTGGTTGCAACAATCATTAATCGCGGGAGAAGTTAAGACTATTAACCTTGATTTACAGCAGCAACGAGTATTATTTAAAACAGAAGTTAATAATGCCGAATTACAATATTCAACCTCTTGGCCGAGTATACATTCCATTAATGCACAAATTATTTATGATGCGGGCAAATTGGATATTTTAACGCAACAAGCTATGGTTATGCATGCAAATATTCGTGATTTAAAAACGCAATTTTTAGCTAAAAATAATCGCGAAAATACCTTGGTTAAATTGAGTGGCAATGTAAGTACTACTCTTGAAACTGGACTAGAATATTTATCTCTAACTCCGCTTAAATCTAAGATAGCGGATAAAATTGCTACCTTTACTCCAAGGGGCGATTTTGATTTGGCCTTGAATTTGGCCATTGATTTAGGAGGGAGCGACATTGATGTGGCAGTTAATGGCAGTTTGGAGCTGCAAAAGGATAGTATAAAATTATCAGGAATAAAATTGCCTGTTTCGGATATTAGCGGCCGACTTGAATTTGATAATAACAGTTTGAGTGCCCCTAAATTACATTTATTGCTTGCTAATAAGCCTGCGACTGCTCAAATATTTTTAGATTCTAAAAAGAATAGTGTCATACAAATTAAAGTGGCATCAGATATTGATATGGCAACGGTTGTAGAAATGTTCCCTGACCTGAACATGAGGAATATTAGAGGCACTACTGCATTTAATGCGCAAATCGATATTCCGTGGCAAACTGCAAATGCTGATCAAGTGTTTCTTATAAATAGTAATCTAGAAGGGATCCAGTTTGATTTTCCGCCGCCATTATATAAGCCGCAACAAACTAAAATGCCATTGCAAATGAAATGCTATGTTAAAGCTAATTCCGATAAGACGCTATATTTTAAATTAGCAAATTTACTGGACGCTAATTTACAGATTATTAACAATAAAGTTATTACTGGACAAATTGCAATAAATTCTGTTGCGTTGCCAGTAGCGAATAAGAATTTATTGATCTCGGGTAAGATCCCACAATTAGATTTAGATGCTTGGAAAGCTTGGCAACAGCAATATCCCCAGCAGAACATTAGTAGGTTTGATTTTGATATTTTTGTTAAAGAATTAACCTTTCATGGTGAAAAATACAGTGATGTGAGGGCAAAATATGATCTGCTTAGTAATAATTACGATTTGGAAACTCCGATTATTAAAGGTGTAATAAATATAACCAAAGAAGAAGATAAAATTGCTATAACATTAGATAAATTTGATGTACCACCTTCAAAAGCTAAAGATAATGAGATAGTTGCAGCATTGCGTAGTAAAAATATTGAGAAGCAATTACCGATTATACAATTTTATTGTGAAAACCTTAGGATCTCTGGACAAAATTACCGTAAAGTTAGTATGCAATTACTACCACGCACTTATGGCTATGAAATTATCGAATTTGGTTTTTCTAACGATAATATTTTGTTGCAAGCTCAGGGCCGTTGGCAGATGGATAACCCAGAATTTACCGAACTGTCTGGTAATGCTTATGCTAAAAATTTGGGCTTAATTGTAAAAGATTTAAGTTTTGGTAAATCTATTGGTAAAGGCAATGGCGAATTAAATTTTTCATTGCAATGGCCCGGCGATCCAACACAGTTTGCGCTTGCTAAAGTTGAAGGAACATCACATTTAGAATTACAAAATGGTTTTATAAATGGTGTTAATCCGGGGTTAGGTCGTATGATTGGTTTATTAAACTTAGAATCAATTCAGCGACGTTTAAAGTTAGACTTTAGTGATCTCAATAATAAGGGCTTAGCATTTGATACATTAAGCAGCGATTTGGATTTAAAGAATGCTACAGTTTCAACTAATAAAATGTTAATAAATTGTCCTTCGGCACGAATCGAGCTGAATGGCAAATCTAATCTCGAAACGCATGAATTAGATTTCAACATATTCGTAACCCCAAAAGTTGGGGTTGGCTTGCCAGTTGCAGCAGCAATCGCGGTTGCTAACCCTTTGGTCGGCGCAGCAGTATGGCTAGTTGACCAAGCATCTGGATCAAAAATCAGTGAGATCACACGTTATAAGTATAAGGTGTCTGGAACCTGGGAAAGTCCCAAGATTGAGGAAGTTACAGCACAGCATGATCCAAAATCCTAGATCCCCCAAAATATTCAGCTAATGCTCTACACTTAGGCTTGGATAAAAGCCAGAGATTAGAATGCGTATTAGCTTAAGATTATTATCAAATTCAGTGCTTATCGCAGGGTTTGCTGTAATAGTAACAACCTTGTTAATTGGAGCTATGTCGTACACCTATGGTAAGAATATTTTAGAGCAACAGGCTGAAGATAGATTAATCTTAGTAAGAGAATTAAAGGCTGATAGTGTTTCGCGCTACTTTAAAGGTCTTAAAAATCAAGTAATAACCTTTTCACACAATCTTACAATTATAAGCGCTATGCAACAATTTGATGCAGGGTTTTCAAAATACGCTAATGAAGTTAGTAATAAAGGTGGTATTAAATACGATAATGCAGTAATTCAAAGATATATAAGATCATTTTCAAATGATTATGCTAAGAGCAATAACGGCATTCAGTTTGATGCCACTCCATATTTAAATCTAAAAAACGAGTCAACGTTTGCATTGCAGTATAATTACATTTTCAGCAATCCATTTGGGATTGATAAAGAAAGCCGCTTAGATGCGGTAAATGATGGCACAACTTACAGTAAAGTGCATAAACAATTTCACGATCAGTTGCGGCAGTTTAAAGAATTATATGACTTTGAAGATATATTTTTAGTAAATTCAGCTGGAGATATTGTCTATACCGTTGCAAAGGGCTTAGATTTCACAACATCTTTAGAGAACGGTCCATATTCCAAAACCGAATTGGGAGCAGTATTTAGAGAAGCCAATAAATTAGAAAATTCTAAGCAGGCAGTTATTTCAAATTTTGCGCCATACTCCCCATCAAATGATGATCAAGCTGCATTTATTGCTGCGCCCATATTTGCTGAAAATCAAAAAATTGGAATTTTAATTTTTCAATTAAACTTAAATGTTTTGAATGATATTATGACTAGTAGCAACGCTTGGAAGGCTGTTGGGTTGGGGGAAACTGGCGAAGCTTATCTAGTAGATAGTCAATATTACATGCTTACACCGAGTAGATTTTATTTGCAAAATTCACAACAATATCTAAAAGATATGCAAAAACTCGGTATGGATGCAGATACTATTGCTCGTATAGAAGCTAAACAAAATAATGCCGGGTGGCAAAAAGTAAAAGATGTAAGTGTCTCAAAGGCTTTGGCAGATAATTCAGGTTTTGAAATTTATAAGGACTATCGTAATGTTGAAGTTCTGGCTACTTTCGCTCCTATAGATGTTTTAGGCCAAACCTGGGCTATTATATGTAAAATTGATGCAAAAGAAGCTTTTGCCCCTATTAAAGAATTAGCGCATAAGTTTATATGGAACTTGGTAGTAGTAGTGCTTCTATTAATGGTGTTTGCAATTGTTGTAGGAATTGGTCTGGCACGTCAAATCAGTTTACCAATTGAAAAATTAAGCACGATGATCCAAATGTTAGCGAATACTCAAGATTTAACCCAAAGAGTGGATTACCAGGCTAACGATGAAATTGGCGATATGGCTAAAGCTTTAAACCAATTATTAGAAAGTTTTCAGCGAACTTGTCAGGAAACAATTATCTCAACACAACATGTCCAATTTGCAGCGCATAAATTGATGTCATTAGCAGAGGATATTGATGCGCGCGAAGCGACGCACAAATACGAAGATAACTTTGCGAGTGTGCATGAAAAAACCGAAGCTATTAAAGAGGCTGGTGATAGTTTAGAAGCGTTATCGGATCGCTTGCAGGTATTATCACGCCAATTCAAAGTGTTTGAAGCCGAGAACGAACGCACTAGCAATTGGTAGATATGGGGGAAATATGCAGTTAGAGACGTTTACATTCAATACTTCTAAAGGCTGGTCTGTAGCTAATTTCCCAGCGTTGGATTCGGAACAAACTTTAGTAATTATTTTTGCAGCGCCTGATTTTTTGGATGATCCTAAACCAATCCATGAGATAACAAAATTTTATTCAAAGTCTTGTATTATTGGCTGCTCAACTGCAGGCGAAATTTATGATACTAGGATATTTGATCTAAGTATAAGTGTGGCGGTTATTAAGTTTACTACTACTAAAATTAAATTAGTCAAAGCCGAGGTTAATTCTATTGCTGATTCTGCTGTCGCTGGTCATAGAATATTTAAAGAATTGGATGCTACAGATTTAAAAGGCATATTTGTTTTATCAAAAGGTTTAAATATAAATGGTTCTGAATTAGTAGAGGGCTTGGACGAATCGAACAATAATATAAAAATAACTGGCGGGCTTGCAGGTGATGGCAAACGTTTTGAAAAAACTTGGGTTATATATAAAGGCGAGATATTAACTAACCATGTAGTGGCTGTTGGTTTTTATGGTGATAAAATTAGAATTGGTCATGCTTCAAAAGGTGGTTGGGATATATTTGGTCCACAACGTTTAATAACTTCCTCGGAAGGTAATATTTTATATGAATTGGACGATAAACCAGCATTAACGCTTTACAAAACCTATTTAGGTATAAGAGCGGCTGAGTTACCTGCCTCTGGGTTACTATATCCTTTAGAGATTCGCAAAGATAAAAATGATCCACAGCCAGTAGTGCGCACCATTTTAGCAGTTGATGAAGAAAAGCAATCTGTTACTTTTGCTGGCGACATGCCGCAAGGATATTACGCGCAGTTGATGCATGCAAATTTTGATCGCCTAATTTCCAGCGCGGGAGAAACTGGCGAAATTGCATCGCAGCTTATGTTCAAGACGCAACACTCAACATCTGGCGAAGTTCTATGTATAGCTATTAGCTGTGTTGGACGAAGGTTAATTCTGGGAGAAAGGACAGAAGAAGAATTGGAAGCTCTAAAAGAAACTTTACCGAATGATGCTAGGATCGTAGGATTTTATTCGTACGGTGAATTGTCACCTTTTGCAACTGGGACTTGCCAGTTACACAACCAAACAATGACTATAACTACATTTTATGAGGATAGCTGAAAGTGCAACTACATAAGGTTCTCAAAAGACAACTTATAAATACTCATTTAGATGTAGATAGCGTGCCGAATACACTGGAAAACTGGCATGCTTTTCTTGATCGTGTAAACAATTTTTATAACGAAGCTGATGAAGAGAGATACCTACTAGAGCGTTCGATGGATTTATCTTCACATGAGATCATGGAATTAAACGAACAATTGGAAAATGCGCAAGAAATCGCGGAATTAGGATATTGGCATTATAATGTTTCTAACGGAAAACTTACGTGGTCTAAAGAATTACGAAAAATTTTTGGTATTAATGATAATGATGATGTTCCTAGTTATGATGAAGTAATGCAGCTAATCCATCCAGATGATCGCCAAGTTTTACAAAATCATATTAATGCTGCAACACAATATGGCACTAAATATGAGCTAGAAATGAAATATAGAAAAAAGGATAGTGATAAGTATGGTTGGATGTATGCGGTTGGGGGGCCATTTCAACCAGGGGTTACGCCACATAATGAATTGTCCGGAATAGCAATGGATATCACGCAGCGTAAAGAAGATGAATTAAAATTAGAAGAATTGAATAAAAAATTGATAGATTCTGCCCGCCAAGTAGGAATGGCTGACGTTGCAGTTGGTATTTTGCATAATGTTGGTAATGTTTTGAATAGTGCGAATGTTTCTACAGGGGTATTAGTTGAAAGCTTTAAAAATTCACATTTTGAAAAGTTTTTTGCCATATGCGAAATTATTGCCAAACATCAAGATGATTTTGTAAACTATGTAAAAAATGATGACAAAGGCAAGCTTCTGCCTAAGTATATAGTAGCATTGGGCGAATCATTGCGTAGTGTTTATAACTCAATGTCAGATGAAGTTGCTAATATCGATGATAAGGTGCAAGTGATCAGAGGTATAGTTACAGCACAGCAAGATTTAACAAATGTCAAGAATTATCATGAAAAAATCAACCTTAAGGAATTGATGCAGCATACAATTCTAATGTCAGGGATTCAGTTTTCAAGATGCAAGATTAACTTATATGAGGATTATGATGAAATCCCCGATGTTTACTTAGACCGTGCCAGATTGGTGCAAATTTTGATGAATTTGTTACAAAATGCCAAAGATGCGCTAAATGAAACTGGTAGGATAGAAGATAACAATATCAATATAACAATTAGAAAATCCCAAGATACAAATTGTATAAGCATTTCCGTAAAGGATAATGGCATTGGAATTGCTGCGGAAAATATTAATAAAATATTTGCTTACGGGTTTACAACGAAGAAAACCGGACATGGAATCGGGTTACATAGCTGTGCTAATGCGGCCAAAGAAATGCACGGGACATTAAGTGTAAATAGTGCGGGCCTTAACCAGGGAGCAGAATTTAGGCTAGAGTTGCCATTAATTTTGGACAAGTAATTATGAAAACAAGTATTTTTAAAATAATAATTATAGATGACAATATAGATATTCATAAAGACTTTATCAAAATATTAAAATTAAATCGTAATGAAGCTGAATTGGACGATCTAGAAGCAAGAATATTTTCAGATGATAATACCTTAACAAATGATTCTACTAGCACAGATCGAAAAATAGAAAAGCAAATTTTTGAGATAGATACCGCTACTCAAGGCCAAGAAGGCGTTGAAAAGATTCGTTTAGCTTTAGAGGCCGGCCAACCGTTTGCATTGGCATTTGTTGATATTCGCATGCCGCCAGGTTGGGATGGTATTGAAACAATAAAGCACATATGGAAAATTGATCATGATATACAAGTAGTAATTTGTACGGCTTATTCTGATTATACCTGGGAAGAGACTGTTAAAGAGCTAGGTATGGGGGATAATTTATTAATTATTAAGAAACCGTTTGATAATACTGCAGTAAGGCAATTGGCAACTGCATTAACAAAAAAATGGCATTTAATGCAACAAAGTCGTGAATACGCCAATAGACTAGAAAAGCAGATTGAAGAAAGAACTAATTTGTTGCAGGAGTCGATTTCAGAGATCCGTGCCACTCTTGAGTCCTCGGCAGATGGAATCTTGGTCGTATCTAATGATGGCAATATTGTGGATTACAATACTAGGTTTGTTCATATGTGGGAAATACCGGCCGATGTTCTTAAACCAAAAAAATTCTACCTGGTAACTAAAGCGATGCAAAATAAGTTAGGAGAAATTAATAAATTATCTGCTGATATCGAAGATTTATCAAATAAATTAGCACAAATCAGGAGTCAGGAGATAACCTTAAAAAATGGCCAAGTATATGAATACTATACCCAACCTCACGAATTAAACGGAAAGATAGTTGGGCGTGTTTGGAGCTTTCGAGATATAACAAATAGAGTTTATTTAGAAAAAAAACTCGAGTATCAAGCAACGCATGATAGTTTAACTAATTTACCAAATCGAATTTTATTGCTAGATAGAATAAAGCACTCAATAGATGAGTCAAATAGAAATAATAAAATCTTTGCTATATTATTTTTCGATTTAGATAGATTCAAAAATATTAATGATAGTTTAGGAGGTAATCCTCCCTTAAACTAACCCCGTTTAAAAGTAGAATTTTTATGGCAAAATAGTGCTAGAGGAGTTCTACGATGAAAAAATCTAAGTTTACTGAAT
>JAGVLG010000088.1 GCA_020054325.1 Gammaproteobacteria bacterium | reverse complement strand
TTCTTCCTCGCTTTCTTCCTCGCTTTCTTCCTCGCCTTCTTCCTCGCCTTCTTCCTCGCTTTCTTCCTCGCCTGCTTCCTCGCCTGCTTCTTGTAATGTCACAGCTTCAGCACTCTCTAACATTTCTTCTTCTTGAACTAACTCTTCGCCATCTGGTGTAGTGGTTTGGATCCTAAATAATAAGGATTTAAACTTAGTGTATGATTCTAATAGGCTATCGCGACTTTCTGGCGTTTCACGCATCAGATCATAAATAAATGTTAAACACTCATTTAATAATTCTATAGTTTTTTCTTGGGAGGGGTTATTGAAATGCAATGGTAACAACATATTTGCTTCAGCAATAATGTGCTCCGATACCAAATCATGCGGAAACTCATTAACAGTTAAACCTAGACTCGCAAGTTTAACTAGCATATGCGATAACAACTGATTTAGCGAATACCCAATGCTATAAATCTCAGCTTTATTAGTGTAAAAAACTCCAGCAGCACGTGGATCGCTTAATAGTGCGTTAATTGCTTGGCGATTCTTCAAAGTTATATTACGTTGATCAACAGTGTGCAACACACTTTTCAAATTATCAAACCATAAAAACCACAACATTTCCTCTTTAATCTCAGGCGCCATGTATTTACTAATTTGAATATCATGGACTTGCAGCATGATTCCTTGCATGGCACCATGTCGCTTTTGTGGGATAGTAATTATTTCTCTTCCTAGAGCAATATTACAGCTTTTATTTACTGGCTCGACACGTTTAGATTTTTTATAATATTTGAAATTATAAGGATCAACATTACCAAAGAGAATATTTTTACGATGCTTACGATGAAGCTCTATCAAAAAAGCCATAGCTATAAGGCATATTTCACGCAAAATCATGATTAAAAATTTATCATACAGATCATTTTCTTCGATAAAATTCTTTCTAGCCTTACGTGCAGCAGTAAGGCGTTCTTTTTCAGCTTGTCTATGTTGTTTTTTTAAAGCATCTAAATTATGCGCAGTTTTAATATTTTGAACAAGCTCTGTGACAGCTGCCTTCAAAGCTTCGTTATCAAATTTTGAATAGTTAATTCTTTTTGGAAATTTTTGAATTGAGGGATCGCGCTCGCTATCAGTATTATAACTTAACAAATACCTAGATAACCGATATACAACCTCATTATTCAATTTGTTATTTCAATCCAGTTTAGTTTTTAACAGCTCCATTGGCAATTTCTGCAAATTCTTGCATATTTTGCCCTTGTACAATCATATAACGCGGTTGCGCCATCGATTTTTCCGATTTATCTGCCGGACGGCCGTCAATACTAAAAGCCATTACGTATCCAGCCCTTTGTGCTTGTTGTTCTAAATAATCATTGTAAATACCGTAGGGCCATGCAATCAAAGTTATTTTAGTATTGAGCTTTGCATCTAGAACTTGCTTAGATTTTTCTAATTGTGTAGCAACTAATTTTTGATATTCAGCTTCAGAAAGACGCTTCCTTTCAGTATTAAAATTAGGATGCCAGTAGGTATGGCATTGTATATCAAATAATCCTGTTTTTTGTAAATCGCGCAATTGTTCCCACGTCATGGCATAAGAAGCATTAGATATTGCAGATGGGTATACAAACAAAGTTACAGGAACATTATATTTTTTAACTATGGGCAACATATATTTGTAAACCGAAGCTTTGCCATCATCTACAGTAATAACAATTGATTTTTCTGGAATTGAATCTTTACTACCACGTAAATAGCTTACTAAGTCTTGTAATGGAATAACGGTATAACCATTATCCTTTAGCCATTTTAATTGCTGTTCAAAACGTGCCGTAGTAATTGTCATACTACCAGGTTTAGCTGGATCAAAATTATGATATGCCAAAATTGGCACTTTAATCTGATCAGCGAAGACATTGCCAGTAAATAAAAACATCGCAAGTATTAAGATTCTAAGCACATAGTTAAAATTTTTCATTATTAGTATTCCCTAGTTCTACTGACGTAACGCTCGACGCAAAACTTTACCTAAAGTATTTTTTGGCAATTCATCTCGAAACTCTACCTCTTTTGGAACCTTATAAAAAGATAGATTTTCTTTACAAAATTCAATTACTTTTTCTTTGGTAAGGGCAGGATCATTTTTGACAATGAATGCTTTCACAGTTTCACCTTCATACTCATCATGAAAGTCAACTATTGCCACCTCTTTTACTTCAGGCATAATAGAAATTACGTGTTCAACTTCACTTGGGTATACTTGATATCCATAAGTATAAATTACGTCCTTCTTGCGATCGATAATTCTAACATACCCCTGATCATTGACCATAGCTATATCGCCAGTTTTATACCAACCATCTGGGGTTAAAACCTGGTTAGTTAAGGCTTCTTGTTGCCAGTAACCTCGCATTATTTGTGGGCCGCGGATCCAAAGTTCTCCGGGATAATCTATACCTAATTCTTCACCACGATCATTGCGAATTGATATTTCCGTAGAAGGTAGCGGTAAGCCAGCACTTCCTATGAACGCTGGATTGGCAGGATTCATACAAGTAAAGTTTGTTTCTGTTGAACACAAATTTTCTATAAGTTTAGTTTTAGTAATTTCTTCCCAATTTAAAAATACACTTTGCTGTACTGCCATTCCTCCTGTTAGCGGCAATTTTAATTTGCTAAAATCAAGCTGCGTAAACTCTTTTGCGTTGATTAAATAGTTGTAGTACCTATTAACTGCAGCAATAATGGTAAATTTATATCTTCCAAGCTCCTTTACCACAGCTTTTACATCCAATGGATTTGTAATCAATATGCAATGTGCGCCCGCATACATCATAGAAAATACGTAGGTCGTAAAGGCACCGATACAAATCGGCAAAGGCACTGCAGCAACTTCTTTGCCGAAAGCGATATCATTCGCACCCCAAACAATTGGCTGCATAGCTGTTGAAACTAAACCCCGATGCGTATGGATAGCTCCTTTAGGCGTACCAGTAGTACCCCCAGTATATGATAGCATTGCATCATCACTTCCTTTCACATCTACTGGTGTAAACGGTAGGTTAGCTCCAATTTTTAATACATCTTTATACCTGTAATATTTTTCAAATTTCCATTTCGGAGCTAGGCGTTTTACATAACGTATGACAAAGTCTATCAATAGAGCTTTGGGCTGCTTGAAATAATCGGAAAATTTAGCAACTATTATATGTTTTATTTGAGTACTGTCTAATGCATTTGCTACAAAACTTGCTAAATTTTCTGCAACAATTATGCCACTAACCTGAGAATCATTCATCTGTCTAATAAACTCTCCCTCTTTTATTAGAGTGTTCACATTAACAAAAATGCCACCGGCACGTAGGATTCCCATTATTGCTATGGGATACTGTATTGTGTTTGGCATGAAAATCGCAAACCGCTCACCCTTGGTAAAATGAAGCTGGTTTTGCAAAAAGGATGCAAACGCGAAGGATTGTTGCAAAGCTTCTGCATAGGAAATCGTGTTACCCAGATTTGTAAAAGCTGGCGAATCTGCATATGTTTTGCAAACATGGTCAAACATCCCATTTAAGGAAGCAAATTGATCTGGATCAATGGTTTTTGATATACCAGGTGGGTAGCTATTAAACCATACTGATTGCATATTTTGCCTCGGGTTGTAAAATTAACGCATTAACTAAGTATAGATAATATCGCCAAAATTCTAGTTACTTTTGTATTAAATTTGCCATACCGTTTACAAGTTACAATGATCTATGCGATATTGTAGCTACAAGTTTTTGTGGAAGACATTGTGTTAAAAAAAGGGATTTTAATTAGTCTTATACTCCTTGCAAGCCAAGCACACGGCTATCAAACAGGAGTTTCCACATATGTCTTTGCAGATTTGCTTGTGTGGAAATTACGCGAAAGCCCCGCTGATAATTGGGGGCAAGTAGTTACACCTGCTGGAAGTACCCAATCTAGCTCTGTACAACGAGTACCTTTTAATTGGAAGCCAGGTATTAGGATTGGTGCTGGAAAAAATTTAAATTATGATTGTTGGGATGCTGTTGTGTACTACACCTGGTATCAAACTACTGGACGAAATCAAGCAAGTGCACCCAGTGGCGGGGTATATTCTTCGTTTCTTGGGAATTTTTTTGTAAACAACACTGACGGTGCGAGTCTACTCGGAGTAACTTACAACAATGCCGGAATAAGTTGGAATTTGCTCTACAATACCTTAGATCTTGAACTCGGTAGAACATTTGAAATTGACGAATTTCTAAAATTACGCCCATTTATAGGATTAAAAGCTGCAGTAATTAATCAGGACATCAATACTTATTGGCGTAATCCTACTGTTGCAACAACATTTAACACTGCTAATGAGGATCTTAAAAATAACTTTTGGGGTATAGGTCCGGTTATTGGTTTTAATTCTGATTGGCCATTTTATAAAAATAAATCTTCTTGCTTTAGCTTAATAGGTAATCTCTCTGGAGCAATTTTGTACGGAAATTGGACCTTTAAAGATGATTATTCAAATAACACACCTACTAGCATCAGGATTAATGTGAGTACTATTAGCGGTCTAGCCACAATGGCACGGGGAATACTGGGACTTGAGTGGCGAAAAAATCTGACGAAATCTACTGTTACAGTTGGATTGGGTTATGAGGCACAAATTTGGTTTAATCAAATACAGTTTTACTCACTCAACATGGGAAGGCTAAACAATTTAATGTCTTTACAGGGTGCAGTATTTAATTTTTGTTTCGCATTTTAAAGTAAACAATTGATGAAAAAGTTATTTTTGCAAATATTATTGATCCTAGGATGTATGCAACCATTCGTGGCAAATGCTGAAGGAATTGCTGCATTTGGTGATATACTGGTATGGCGTGCCTCTGAAGAACCTGCTGCTACCTGGGCTTCAGTGGTTAATGTTACAGGAACTAGGAATGTTAAAGTAACTGCAGAAAATATACCTTTTGAATGGGATCTTGGTTTTAGAGGCGGTTTTATCTACGATTCCAGCAATAATAAATGGCAAAATCGTTTATACTGGACTTTTTTTACTACAACCAACAATACAGGCATCCATTTAGGTGAGCAATTGGTTGTGCCAGAGTTTTTTAGTGGATTTTTATCACAAAACTACTTCTTAGGCGCAAATTTAGATTGGCGCTTGGTAATGAACATAATAGATTATGAATTAGCTCACAGCTTTCGTGTCCACAATATGCTTGCAATAACGCCACGCATCGGCATAAAAGGTGGCACAATAAATCAAAGTATAAATTCTCAGTGGGATGCAATTTTATTTGTAGCAACTGAAAACTTAAAAAATAATTTTTTCGGTATTGGACCAAGCTTTGGACTTGATACCACTTGGAGTTTGTTTAAAAATTTCAATTTAATCGGCAATTTTACAACTGCTTTTATGTGGGGAAATTGGCGCATTAGTGATGTATATTCAAGGCCAGCTGCTCTGCTAGTGTCACCGACTGTTATATCTACAAATTTTAATAATTCTCAATTAGGCGTTCTAATGCTGCAGTACATCCTCGGATTAGAATGGGTTTATACCGGTAGATCGCAAGTTACACTACAACTTGGTTATGAAATGCAATATTGGGCAAATCAATTAAAGATCCCTACTTTCCAGCAATTGCCAGTACATGGTGATCTAACGTTACAAGGTGGAACATGTCGCATCCTTATCGACTTCTAGTAATATGCTGTATGTTATTTACATCAAGCGTACAAGCTGTTGAGATTTTCGCAGATGCATTGTATTGGCGCGCAACTGAAACAGTTGATTGGGTGTTATTGAACAACTTAAGCACTACTAATCAATCAATAACTTACAAGACCGTATCATTTGACTACGAGCCTGGTTTCAGAATTGGTGTCGCAGCCCAGAATGTTTGGGATTTTAAGGTTTATTATACAAACTATTATACCAGCGCTTCAGATTCAGCAGCTGGAAATTTAACGTCTACTTTTTTTGGAGGCAAGGTAATCCAAGCTTCAAACAGTTTTCAATATCGAACCGGCCAAGTTAATTTGTTTATTCACTTCAACACAGTTGATTTAGATATGAGTAAGCAATATCAAGCTTCGACAAGATTATTAGTGCGGCCCGTAATTGGATTGCGAGCGGCTTGGATTAAGCAAAGAATAATTACTACTTTTCAAGGGGTTCAATCAATTGCTGAATTTGTAAATAA
>JAGVLG010000033.1 GCA_020054325.1 Gammaproteobacteria bacterium | reverse complement strand
TGTATGTAAGCCACGCTAATACCTTAGCGCCTTTGCCTAAGGTCTGACCAGCCATAGTGATTAAATTAACCTGGCCTTTAAAACGCAATGATACTTCTAGGTAGGCTAAAGCAGAGCAAGTCATAAAAAACCAAACAATTAAGAACGCCCCAATTGTCGGAAAAAAGCCACCAGCAGCAGTTCTAACCGGTAATCCGAGCATACCCGCACCGATACATGTGCCAGAAACAAGCAAAATACCGCCGAGTACACTGCTATTTATTTTTTTCATTTTAGGAGAGTGGCCTTGATTTAATTAAACTAACATTCTATGCTTGAGCATCAAAAATTGTCAATACTGCCTCGGTGTATATACATGAAACAAAAACTACAAAATATACAAAGTATAAAAGCTGTACCTTTTATATTGATATATTCACTACTGGCCAGCAGTATGGAAACTGACGTCTCAGTGCCAGGTTTTCCTGCCATGGCAGAATATTTCAATACTACAGTGGCCAATATTCAATCCACCCTTAGTTTAAATTTATTAGGTTTTTGTATTTCGGCATTATTCTTTGGACCTTTAGCGGACAGCTACGGCCGCAAAAAAGTGATGATCGCTGGATTCATGTTATTTAGCCTTTGTAGTATTGGTTGTGTGGTAACTGAGAATCTGTATGCCTTATTAACCTTGCGATTCTTGCAAGGTTTAGGGGCCAGCTCGATGTGGGTAATTGCTTATGCAATAATTGCAGACATATATCAAGGCGCCAAGGCTATGCATTATATAAATGTTATGAACGCAGTAGTGAC
The DNA here is from genome assembly GCA_020054325.1 of Gammaproteobacteria bacterium. GTDB lineage: Bacteria > Pseudomonadota > Gammaproteobacteria > UBA6186 > Azoamicaceae > JAGVLG01. The sequence continues at coordinate 36,688 of JAGVLG010000033.1, read as the reverse complement.
TGCAGCGATGGCCGTTGCCCCTGCATTCGGAGCAATTTTATGCGCGGTTTATGGCTGGAAATCTACTTATTTACTAATCGCAATCCTAAGTGTCAGTAGCTTATTTTTGTTTATGTTTTTTTTACCAGAAACTAATATAAAACAGCAACCATTAGAGCTGCGACGCATAATACGCGACTATAAACGTCTGATCACAAATTACGATTTTATGTTACATGTATTAGCCCCAAGTTTTTTATGTATCCCATATATGGCATATATTGCTTGCGCTTCGTTTTTATACATCCGTGAGTTACACATGTCGTATGCAGAATATGCAATACATCAATCGATTGTTATTGCAACTTTCTCTATATTGAGTTTTTATTGTGATTGGTTTATCCGTAAAGTTGGTGAAAATAATGCGCTGAAATACGGCCTGATAACTACTATCACTGGTATGACATTGATAATACCTTTAACTTTGCTGTTCCCAACTAGTGCGTTTGCAATTACCATACCAATGACTTTAGATTCAGCTGGGATCTCTGTATGTTTTGGAATTGCAGTAGCCAGAAGCATGGAATTTTTTCCAGATCTGAAAGCAACCGCCTCGTCGTTGATGATGGCAATACGTGTTGCGCTTTGTAGCATAGGAGTAATCATCGGCGCTGAATTCTATGATGGCACGCTATTTACTAGTGGTGTTACCATTGCAGGACTATCAGTGATGGGTATTACTAGCGGCATTCTTACTTACCAATATAGTACGCGCAGCTCGAATTTGCTTCGCGGCAACGATTTTGATACCCTAATTAAAAATAGTTAAGAGCACAAAAAACCATGGCACAATATATTTTTACAATGAACGATGTGGGCAAGTTAGTCCCACCAAACAAAAGAATCCTTGAAAAGATCAACTTATCTTTTTATCACGGTGCAAAAATTGGGGTTCTAGGACTTAATGGATCTGGTAAATCAACCTTGCTAAAAATTATGGCAGGTTTGGATAAAGAAATACTTGGTGAAGCGACACCTCAAAAAGATATTAAAATTGGTTACTTACCTCAAGAGCCACGTTTAGATCCTGCAAAAAGTGTGCGTGGTAATGTCGAGGAAGGCTTAAGCGAAATCAAAGGTATTCTAGATCGTTTCAATGAAATCAGTAATAAATTTGCTGAACCAATGAGCGACGATGAAATGAATAAGTTATTAGCTGAACAAGGCGAATTACAAAATAAAATTGACTTAGCTAATGGCTGGGAAATTGATCGCACCATTGAAATGGCAGCAGATGCCTTACGTTTACCGCCTTGGGATGCAGATGTAAGTAAATTATCTGGTGGTGAACGTCGCCGGGTAGCATTGTGTCGTTTGTTATTATCTACGCCAGATTTATTATTATTAGACGAACCTACTAACCACTTGGATGCTGAAAGTGTTGCATGGTTAGAGCGATTCTTACATGATTTCCAGGGTACTGTAGTAGCTGTAACCCACGATCGTTATTTCTTAGATAACGTTGCTGGTTGGATCCTTGAGTTGGATCGTGGTAGAGGAATACCATTCCAGGGTAACTACTCAAGCTGGCTAGAACAAAAAGAGGATCGTATTAAACAAGAAGCGCAAAATGAAGCAGCTCGACAACGTACTATTAAATCTGAGTTGGAATGGGTACGCAGCAATCCCAAAGGTCGTCAAGCCAAGAATAAAGCTCGCTTGGCGCGTTTTGAAGAATTAAACTCTAAGGAATACCAAGCACGTAATGAAACTTCAGAATTATATATTCCACCTGGACCACGTTTAGGTGATAAGGTTCTTGAAGTAAGCAATTTACACAAGCATTATGGCGATAATATTTTAATTGATAATCTAAGCTTCAATTTACCGAAAGGTGCAATTGTTGGGATTATTGGACCAAATGGTGCTGGTAAATCAACATTTTTCCGCATGCTTACAGGACAGGAAAAACCAGACAGTGGTGAAATTTCATTCGGTGATACCGTTAAGCTAGCCTATGTTGATCAATCACGCGATACATTGAGCGACAATAAAACTGTTTGGGCAGAAATTTCTGATAGCCAGGACATTATCACTGTCGGTAATTTCGAAATGCCTTCGCGTGCATATGTCGGTCGATTTAACTTCAAAGGTAGTGATCAACAAAAGATGGTAAAAGATCTATCTGGTGGTGAACGTAATCGTGTCCATCTTGCCAAACTATTACGTAGTGGTGGCAACTTGTTACTACTCGATGAACCAACGAACGACCTTGATGTTGAAACTCTACGCGCGCTAGAGGAAGCATTACTTAACTTCCCTGGCTGTGCCATGGTTATCTCGCACGATCGCTGGTTCTTAGATCGTATTGTAACCCACATTCTAGCTTTCGAAGGCGACAGCAAAGTACATTGGTTTACTGGTAACTACAGCGAGTATGAAGCAGATCGTCTAAGCAAACTGGGGCAAGAAGCCTTGCAACCACATCGGGTTACTTATAAACACGAGAAAGAAGCAACTGCATAGTTGGATATAAAGCCCTTATGTAGTTATAATTTGTAACAACAGGAGGGCTTTTTTATGAAACTTGACCTAAGCTCATTAATCAAAGCAATAGCTTCATTAGATGAAGTTTTACAAGAATATAATAAAAGTCCAAATGCTTTTATGCGTGATGCATGTATTCAACGCTTTGAATACACCTATGAACTTTGTTGGAAAATGTTAAAGCGCCATTTAGAAATCACGGCAGCTAATCCAGTAGAAATCGATGAAATGAGTTTTCAAACATTAATTCGTACTGGTAGTGAAAAAGGATTATTGTTACATGGTTGGGATGTTTGGAGTACTTATCGTAATGCAAGATCGACAACAAGCCACGTTTACAACGAAAAGAAAGCTCTAGAGGTTTTTGCTACAATTCCTAAATTTATAAATGATGCTAAATTTTTGTTAAAAAAATTACAAGAAGAAAATCTTGCAGAATAACACAATCGATATAGCTCCTGAGCAATTAGCATTAGTAAAAGAGATTTTACAGAAATACGTGCCATCAGATGTTAAAATCTGGATTTTTGGCTCTAGGGTAACTGGCAACGCAAAAAAATATTCCGATCTAGATATTGCTTTGCAACATATAAATTCTAAAAAAATTGCACAACAAATACTAAACGATTTATATCTTGCATTTGATGAATCTTTGTTACCGTGGAAAGTAGATCTTGTTGATTATTGTGATCTATCGGAGAACTTTCAGAAAATTATTGAGCAACACAGAGTGTTGCTTAACTTGGACTATATCTAAAGATTCTTCGGTTTTAGCCTAATTTTGCTGCTTCTAATGCTCCAGCTAGCACTTTTTCGTACGAAAAAGTGTTGATTTTTACATTTTTTAGTACTAATATATGTAAATATATACACTTTTTAGGTGGGAGTCCAGATGGAACGTCTACTAATGAATGAATTAGAGAAATGGCGGGCAGCAAAAGATAGAAAGCCTTTAGTCATTATGGGTGCTCGCCAAGTAGGTAAAACTTACCTACTCCGCCAGTTTGCGGAAGCAAACTTTAAAAATTATGTTTATTTAAACTTCGATAAGGAAAAAAATTTAAATATTCTATTTGAGGATAGCATTAATCCATCAACTATTATTCCAACGTTATCATTACATACTGGTCAAACAATATCGCCTGGTGAAACATTAATTATTTTTGACGAAGTACAAGAATGCCCTAATGCTTTGAATAGCTTGAAATATTTTAATGAAGAGGCAAATGAATATCATATTTGTGTGGCAGGATCATTACTAGGTGTTAAATTATTAAATACTAAAGGGTTCCCAGTAGGAAAAGTAAATATTAAATATCTATACCCTTTTGACTTTCGTGAATTTTTGCTAGCATTAGGCGAAAATAAGTTGTGCGAGGTCATAGAGCAAATAAGTATACAAAATGCAATACCTGAACTTATACATAACAAATTGTTTGAATTGTTTAAAATTTATATGATTGTTGGTGGGTTACCGGAAGTACTAAACACTTATAAGAATGATATTTACAATTGGCAAGCAGTTAGAGATAAACAAGAAGAAATATTAAATACCTATAAATTGGATTTTGCAAAACATGCCCCAGAAAATCAAATCATGCGTATTTCACAAGTATGGGATGCAATTCCAAATCAATTAGCGAAAGAAAATAAGAAATTTATGTATTCAGTAATTCGTAAAGGCGCCAGAGCACAAGAGTTTGAACAAGCCGTACAATGGTTGGTTGAAGCAGAGTTAGTTTCAAAAGTATTGAATATTTCAACTCCAAAGCTGCCACTTAAAGCATATAGCAATTTCCAAATCTTTAAACTATATATGCTGGATGTTGGTCTATTTGGAGCCATGAATAACCTAGAGCCTAAAATACTCTTACAAAAAAATGAATTGCTAAGTGAATTCAAAGGAACTTTAACTGAAACTTATGTGGCGCAAGAACTAAGAATAAAGAGGGATCTTTTCTACTGGACCAGCGAGGGGAAGGCGGAAGTAGATTTTGTTATTGAATATGATGATAAAATCTTACCTTTAGAAGTAAAATCTGGTACGTCTACAAAATCCAAAAGCTTGCAAGTTTACAAGAATAAATACAACCCAGAATTAACCATCAAAACAACAGGTTTAAATTTAAAGCTTGATAAAAATACATTGAATGTGCCTTTATATGCTTTATCAAAACTCGATCAAATACTAGGGACTGTTGACATGTAAACTGCGCTGCGATGCTCAAAAATCAACGCTTTCTGACTCACCCTAGCGAAATGTCAACAGCCCCTAAGGAATAAAATTTTTTAGCCCCAGATTAAACTATATTATATCTAAAGCTTCGGTTAACTTATGCGCTGCATGGACTTTTAAACCCGGAATAGATTTTTTGGGTGCATTGGCTGCAGGAACTATTGCTTGAGTAAAACCTAATTTTGCTGCTTCTTTGAGACGATCTTGACCACTCTGTACTGGACGTATTTCACCTGATAAGCCAATCTCACCAAATACCACTAAATCAAGTGGTAGTGGTTTATTTTTTAAACTTGAAACTACAGCTAATGCAGCAGCCAAATCGATACCTGTTTCGGTAACTTTTACACCACCTACTACATTCACAAAAATGTCCTGATCGTAAGTAATAACCCCACCATGCCGATTTAGAACTGCTAATATTAATGCTAAACGATTTTGATCTAAACCAACAGTAACCCGACGTGGATTGCCTAAATGACTGGTGTCCACTAATGCCTGGATCTCTATTAACATCGGTCTGGTACCTTCCCAGGTTACCATAACAACACTACCAGGTACTGCTACCTCGCCACGACTTAAAAAAATTGCCGAAGGATTATTAACCTCTTTCAAACCCTTATCGGTCATCGCAAAAATGCCAAGCTCATTTATTGCACCAAAGCGATTTTTAATTGCTCGTAACATGCGAAAACGACCATCAGAATCGCCTTCAAAATACAATACAGTATCAACCATATGCTCTAGTACTCTGGGGCCAGCTATCATGCCATCTTTGGTAACATGGCCTACCAAAAATATGGCTGTTCCAGTCTGCTTAGCAAATCTTACTAAATGCGCAGTAGCCTCACGTACTTGTGTTACTGATCCTGGCGCAGATTGTACTTGCGCTAGGTACATAGTTTGAATTGAATCAATTACCATAAATGCTGGTTGTTGCTGTTGTGCTACTTGCAGCATAGTTTCAATGTTGGTTTCAGTTATTAAATCAATATTAGGAGTTGCCAAACCTAATCGTTGTGCCCGCATCTTTACTTGTTGCAATGATTCTTCACCAGTTACATAAAGAACCTTATTTTGCTGTGCTAAGTTGGCAAATGCCTGCAACAGAACTGTTGATTTACCAATGCCAGGATCGCCACCAATTAAAATAACTGAGCCGGTAACCACCCCCCCACCTAAAACCCGATCAAATTCACTTAGGCCGGTATACACCCGCGTTTCAACACCATCTGGTACTTCTGCCAAGGTAACAATTGCAGAATCTGAACTACCAGCATAATTCTGAAATTTGGTATTCGCGCTACTAATCACTATTTCAGTTAAAGAATTCCAAGCACCACAATCAGTGCATTGACCAACCCATTTGGCAGCACTGGCGCCACACTCGCGGCAAGCATATGTATGTTTCGTTTTTGACATATGCCCAGTGTATTAAAAAATAATTCATTTGCCCATAGTTATTTTCACCAAGTTTCTTGATTGGTCAGTAAAGTTTAGCGGCGACACGCCGAAATGCTCAGTATGAATACTGAAATACTTATAAATTCTTCATTAGTCACCCACGATGGTTATCCAGAGGCCTATGAGTTTGTTTTGGATGAAAATATGCGGGTAGTTGAATGCGTCAAGGTTGATCCTATGGCACAAAATATGATCAGCCCAATTGAAAATGCCGCTGAAGAGTTGGATGGCCTATTATTTGAGTTAAATCACGTGCGAGTAAATCCGCGCGTTGATAACACTCATATAATCGAATGTCTAACTAATGCGTTGCGGAATATTGGGGTGGATGTTAAAAATCAGCCTAGTAACAATTCTATAGCTACTACTTTTAAGCCTCTCGGTGAAATTAGTGACAACGTAAGATTCTACTTAAACAGCAAAACACAGCTAGTATTCCTATCACCATCTACCAAACCAAGATTAGTTTCTTCGCAGTCGCTAAAATCAGAAGATCACTAGCAAGTACTTAAGCAAAATAAAAAACCCCTTCTAAATGAATTGTTTAAAAGGGGTTTTTTTACAAGTACAGTTATTTAGGCTTAATCGCTTGAAGTATCTGTAAATGGTTCGTTGGTATCAACCGGGGTTGAAGTTGCTGCTGGTGCTGCGCCTGCTGCAGCAGCAGGTTGATCTTGCTTAGCTGCTGGCTTATGCTTTTTATCATGTTTCTTTTTCATTTCTTTTTTCTTTTCGGCTGGTTTAGCTTCAGTTGCAGCTGGAGCTGTAGCTGTAGCATCCGCTGGCTTCATTTCAGCAGCTGGGGCAGCAGTTGTTGCATCTTCAGCAATAAGAGCAAATGGCGCTAAGCTTATTAGACCAGCGGCAATTAAGCCTTTAGTAAAATTTAACTTCATGTTAATCATCCTATTAATTAAGTTCGTTTTAAGTTGTGCTTAAAAAAGCATGGCCTAGTCTAGCAAATAATTACAAAAAGTTAAAAGTATTTTGATTGAATATGCATACTGCTATTTTCACTATTTGTTATGCATGTTACTTAAAAGTATGCTCAAGACTTTGTGCAATTGGCTATGGAACATGCAGGGAGAAAGCTAGTGCAATCATTTATCCATGCATATAATGATGCAAGTACTGCAGCTATCAGTCAGCAAATATGGCAACAGGAATATCTTTCGCGATTACGCGCTGGCTCAGGGGGTAATCTGGCCGTTGTTGTCTGTTGTTCGATTTGTGTATCAGCTGGTAACCTGGCGGTTGTTGTATGATCTTTGATTCGTACACAAGCTCTCCAAAACTGTTGTTTTTGTTCACAATAATCTTTAAAAAGCTGCAGCCTACGCCTCTCGTAACTACTGTCGCAGCCAGTACAGTAGGTTGATAGCGGCAGCCCATACCACGGGGTCATCTCCTCCTCCACAGGGCCACCTATCCCCATGCACCATTTATATCCCAAATTATCTAAATGTATTTTGAAGAGTGGATCGTGTTTGAAAATAAGGCTTCTTTCTAGTGGCCTGCCGCCCGCAACTATGTCGTAAATACTTTGCGCAAATGCCTGCCAGAGACATGCCGGTAAGTGCCGCTGGATATAACCAATTACCTGACACCAGTATAAAACTCTACACATCGGTTTGTTAAATTTATCAAAATTTGTATCATAAAATTCAAAAGCTTCTACTAAATAATACGGATTGAATATTTTCTCTTGATTTGAGAGGTCAGTAAATTCTCTTCTGAAATTATGTAAAGCTTTGTTTAATTTTCCATCTGGATTGTTTAGTTCTTGCCCAGGATGATCTAGTTCATATCGAACTTGATCAGCTGTAGCTGCATTAATTAAATTGAATAAATATTCCAGGTTAGTTTTTTTAAACTCATCAGCTGCATCTTTTTGCGCCGTTACTACTAAATCTATTCCTTCAGGAAAAATCTCATCAAATTGACGCGCTATCTCAGCTTCTGGGTCAAAACTTAAAGTTACGCCAGTTCGTACGGGCTGCTGTAAAACCCTCTTCATCGTCTTAAACATTCCTACATCCCCGGCGCAGATTGCAGCTTGTAGTGGCGTTAATCCTTTAATTTCTTTTCCGGAAAGGTCCCAAATCGTTGCAGATTTGTTTAGTATTAGCATTGGGTCTGCTATAAGAATGTCACTGGCCCAATACTCAGTGCCTTGCACCGCAGCTGCCAATAGTACAATTGGGTCTTGCAGTAAAAATCGGCGCTTTCTAGCAATTTCCCGGGTCAAAAATTCGTTGTTACGTGCTACAACAGCAAATAGAGATGCGTGATTATGTTTGTTGGTTTTTATGATTCTCTTGAACAAGTCATGGTCGCCCTTTCTTATCTCTCCTAATAGTCGAATTAAGCTGTTTCTATTATGCTTTTCTCTAACATCAAACAAAATGTCTCGAACTGCTTTGCAGCTTCCTGAGAAGAACATTATGCTTTGAACATCTAGATATTTTACAATCTTGTCTCGTATTAAATATGCCGGGACACCTGCGTAGGCTGAACTCCCTTTGGTTGTGCCCGCACTATTTGTTTCTGTCTTATTCGGCACTTTTAGACACCCTATGCTGGAAATTTGGCCTATGTTACCAAAAAAATAGGTTTTTGTATAAAACCAACCACAATGGCGTATATACCCTAGCTTAAAATAACCTTGTATTTCAGGACAACCTAGCTTAAAACAACCTTGTATTTCAGGACAACCTAGCCTAAAACAACCTTGTATTTCAGGACAACATGAGTTGTGCTGTAAATATATACAATATAGGCTACAGGTACCTCGCCTACCAAGAACTTACGTGCAGCATCACCCAAAATATTTAACTGTCATATCAGCAAACACTTTAGTTTTACAGCTTGATTAATTATTTTATTGTGATAAAATGAGCCAAATTTTAATTTCTTAACACAAATAGGTCGTAAAAATGAGCAGCTGGATAAATAGGAATTTTGACATAGATTTATGGATTAAACTCGCCTCAGATGATGCGTATAAATTTGAAATACAGCGTCACCAATGGCTTGAGGATAGCATTTCCGATGCAAAAACCGATCTACAACCACGGTTACGCGGAATTCTGTGGGAATTAAATATGGATTTAGAAATTTCTAAACACAAAATGCGGAAATGCCATATGATTTCGCGGCGCGTTGTTGCTCACTTGAACGATTTTAAAGATGTGCTTACCGGCAATCTACCATGCACTAACCAGTACCCAGCAAAAATATTTGAATTCGTACCACGGGAAGAACAGCCGGCCATGCCACAGTAGTTGGACGTAGCAGTCTTAGCTGATTTTATGTGGGCTAGCAAAGTGCCAATGTAACTGTTGCGCGATATCGCTAATTATCATATGCCCACGCACACTGGTACCTTTGCGATTAACTCGAGGGCTAAACGCCGCAATCCCACCGCTACCGATTCCCACCCCAACTATTAAACCCGAGATCCCGCTTTTGGCTGGGATCCCAACCTTAACCAGGTGCATACCAGACTCGTTATACAAACCACAAGTTGCCATAATAGCTATTACTTGGTTACTAGTTTCCTCAGAAATAATTCGTTTACCATTAGGAGCTACCCCACCTTTCGCCAAGAGCGTCGGCAAATATACCGCTTGAGAAATATCAGCAGTATAAGAACAGAGACTGAAATAAGGCTTTAAGATTTCCTCGACATCGCCTTGTAGTACACCTGTACTTTTCATTAAATATGCCAAAGAGCGATTCCGATCTGCTGATCCAAATTCAGAATTGTAGACTGCATCAGAAAATTCTAAATCTGCCCCGAATAACGTATCTACCCACTTTTTAACCCAACGTAATTGCCGCTCGGTATCGCCGGGTATGCGGCCACTTAAACAAATAGCACCTGCGTTAATTAATGGATTGGAAGGTACCGGGCCATAGCGATCTAAATCGCCGATAGCTGCAAATGGTAGACCCGATGGCTCAGCATTGATCCACGAAAAAACATGCTCTGAACCAAACTCTTCCATTAAACCAATCAACAGAACCAGTTTAGAAACACTTTGTAGGGTAAAACGAAAGTCTTTATTTGGACCACACGCTACCAAAGTACCGTCAGCTAACATTACACTAGCAGCCAATAGATCCGGTTTTACAGTACCTAACTCGGGAATATAATCAGCAACCATGCCATCTTTGTTTGGTATAGCCCGTTCAACTGCTTTTTCTAAAATGAATTCTAGATTTTCTTTATTCATGGTTACAATATCTCTGTCGTTCGTTTTCATATTTGGCTAACTTTCTAGCAAGCTGCTTACCCTGCTTAATAGTATAGCCTTCTTTATACTGTTGATTTATATCATGTATTTGGCGCATTAATGTTTCACATTTTGCCTTATTTCGCAAGCGTTCTTTCTGAGCTTTAGCCTGGGATTTCTGTAAGGCATGCTTCTGCTTAAGCTGTTGTATAGCCTTTTTATGTAATGTATTTCTACTCTGACGCAGCTGCTGCTCAATTTTGGTAATTTCCTTGGCAGATAATTGCTTAGGTTCACACGGCAATATTGTTTCAATATCGGCAGCTTTACAAGCCCGATCGTTAAAATACAGTGTGCCATCTGCAGTTTCACATTTTAAAATTACCGCATTTACAGGAGTGTTGCTGGTACACAATAGAAAGAATATTAGCTGCCACATCACAAATCTCTTTCGTGGAAATCTTTAAATATGACAACATGTCTTGTAAGAAATATATATCATTAAATTTGTTAGGAGCTGTTGTTGATTTTGTCAAAAAACTTTACTGCAAAGCAAAATTTTTCAAATCAGCAAATCTCATTGTGACATAGCACAAATTGCTTGCCACTGCTCTTTGGTAACCGGAGTAATTGAAAGCCTATTTCCAGGCTTTAAAATTCTTAGATCTTGCAATTTTTCATTTTGCCGTAATGCATCTAAGGTGATTATGCGCTTGAAAACCTCAACCAATTTTACATCACGCATTATCCAGCGCGGTTTTTCTGGAGTGGACTTAAGATCATAATATTTTGACTCTGGATCGAAGGCTGTATGATCTGGGTAAGCATCGCTTGCTATTGCAATGATGCCAACTATTCCTGGTATCTTACAACTGGAATGATAAAAAAATGCTAAATCGCCGTGTTGCATAGCATCGCGCATAAAATTACGTGCTTGGTAATTCCGAACCCCATCCCAACAATGGGTTTGCCCGTTACACTGCTGTAAATCTTGAATACTAAAAGTCTCGGGTTCAGATTTCATCAACCAATAATTCATATTTTCACCTCTGGCAGAGCCCAATTAATTGGTTGCTCACCACGTTTAGTTAATAATTCATTTATTTTTGAAAAGTGCTTACAACCCAAAAAACCCCGATGCGCTGAAAATGGCGAAGGGTGTGCAGCCTTTAATATAACATGTTTGCGAGGATCAATATGCTGCCCCTTATTTTGGGCATGACTCCCCCATAATACAAATATTATCGATCTGTGTTGCGCGTTTAATACTTGAATTACTTTGTCAGTGAATTGTTCCCAACCGCGATTTTTATGTGATTCGGGTTTACCCTGCTCTACAGTTAAAACTGTGTTTAATAATAATACTCCTTGTTGCGCCCATGATAATAAATAACCATGCGATGCTGGCGGAATACCCAAATCATCCTGCATTTCCTTAAATATATTCACTAAAGAATTCGGAGGCCTAACACCTGGTAATACTGAAAAACACATACCATGCGCTTGATTCGGGCGGTGATATGGATCCTGCCCAATAATCACAACCCTTACTTTATCTAATGGGGTCACATTAAAGGCACTGAATATGTCTTTACCTTTTGGATAGATAATTTTGCCAGCTTGTTTTTCTTGCCGCAAAAAATCTTTCAAAGTGCACATATATGGCGCAGTAAATTCACTAGCTAACGCGTGTTTCCAACTCTGCTGAATTTGAACATGATCTAAACATGCTTGCGCGTTTACAGCAGTATCCAATTTAATATCTCCATGTTATAGTCGTTGCAATTCAAACCTAGGCGATTGAATTTAGTTTTAGAGTATAATATAAAATCATGCAAAAATTCATGCCACAAACTATAGATGAACTACAAGAACGTTGTAAGGCTCTTGCCGGAAGGTCGTTAGCAGACTTATCGCAAGAACTAAACGTTAGCATACCTGAAAATTTACTGCATGCCAAAGGCTGGGTTGGGCAATTAATAGAAACTTTTTTGGGCTGTAGTGCTAACAGTAAAGCATTACCAGATTTCCCAAACTTAGGCATAGAATTAAAAACCATTCCAATCAATCGTAATTATAAACCACTGGAATCAACCTATGTTTGCACAGTTCAAGCAAATACTTGTACCCACTGGCGCGACTCTTGGGTGTATAACAAATTGCGCCATGTATTATGGGTGCCAATTTTTTCCGATCCCGATCTAGCATTAAAAGATCGTAAAATTGCAAGCCCAATTCTTTGGCAGATGGATCCAGAAACTGAAGCAACCTTGCGTACCGATTGGGAAGAACTAATGGAAATGCTCCAGCTTGGCTTCGGAAAAAAACTGAGTGCTAAATTTGGCACTTACCTACATATAAGACCAAAGGCGGCCAATAGCGATGTATTACAAGATTATATAGATGAAGCGGGTAATAAAACCAAAATAGTACCAAAAGGATTTTATTTAAGGGCTGCTTTTACTGAGCAACTATGTAAAACCTGAAACTTCCTAGACGCAAAACCCCCATTAATGCTAACATCTTTGCTTAATTTATGTTAGGCAGTGGATCATTACCATGGATCAGAATTACAACCCAAAAGAAGTTGAACAAATAGCTCAAAGCTATTGGCAAGAACACAATACTTTTCAAGCACAAGATGACTCAAAAAAGCCTAAATATTATTGTTTAAGTATGTTCCCTTACCCAAGTGGTAATTTACACATGGGGCATGTACGAAATTATGCTATCGGAGATGTAATTGCGCGCCATCAACGTATGCTAGGCAAAAATGTGCTACATCCTATTGGCTGGGATGCATTCGGATTACCAGCAGAAAATGCCGCGTTAAAACATAACGTACCTCCTGCTGAATGGACCGACAAAAATATCGCTAATATGAAAGCGCAATTTTTACAACTCGGTTTTAGTTTTGATTGGAGCCGTGAAATTGCAACTTGTAAGCCGGAGTATTATCGTTGGGAACAATGGTTCTTTACACAATTATTTGCCAAAGGCTTAGTGTATCGTAAAAATTCAATTGTTAACTGGGATCCAGTAGACCAGACTGTATTAGCAAATGAACAAGTTATTAACGGTCGTGGTTGGCGCTCTGGCGCGTTAGTAGAACGCAAAGAAATACCACAGTGGTTTTTAAAGATCACTGCTTATGCCGATGAATTGTTAGCTGATCTTGATGCTTTACCAGGCTGGCCTGAACAAGTTAAAACCATGCAGCGCAATTGGATTGGGCGTTCGGTTGGCATTAACATCAGTTTTAAAATTGCTAATGAACCACATATTTTGCAAGTTTACACTTCAAGGCCCGATACTATAATGGGTGTTACATTCATGGCCATAGCAGCTGAACATCCATTAGCAACACATGCTGCAAAGAATAATCCAAAACTACAACAATTCATTGCTGAATGCCAGCAAGGCACTACTGCTGAAGCAGATCTTGCTACTATGGAAAAACTCGGCATGGATACAGGCTTAAAAGCAATTAACCCGTTAGATGGAACACAAATTCCAATCTGGATTGCAAATTATGTGCTGTCTGAATATGGCAGCGGCGCAATTATGGCAGTACCTGCACATGACGAGCGCGATTGGGAATTTGCTAAAAAATATAACTTACCAATTAAACAAGTAATTACGCCAAGTGATGGTAGCAGCATTGATGTAGAACAAGCAGTTTATACCGAACCTGGCTTAGTAATAAATTCCGGTAAATATAACGGTGCTGATTTTAATAGTGCCTTTAATGCTGTATTACAAGATTTACAATTACTGCATGCTGGAACCGAGCAAGTAAATTACCGCCTACGCGATTGGGGTGTATCGCGGCAACGTTATTGGGGCGCACCAATACCAATTATTTATTGTGATAGTTGCGGTGCTGTACCGGTACCAGCCAAAGATCTTCCAGTAGTGTTACCATTGAACGTCACTATAACTGGCGCAGGATCACCGCTTAAAAAAATGCCAGAATTCTGCAATACTACTTGCCCAAATTGTGGTAAAGCAGCCCAACGTGAAACAGATACTTTCGATACTTTCATCGAATCTTCATGGTATTACGCACGTTATGCCTGCCCAGATCAAAACGAAGCAATGCTTGATCAACGCGCTAATTATTGGACTCCTGTTGATCAGTATATTGGTGGTATCGAGCATGCCATTTTACATTTGCTATATTCGCGTTTCTTCCACAAAGCGATGCGTGATATGGGCTTAGTAAAAAGTAATGAACCATTTACTAATCTATTAACGCAAGGAACGGTGTTAAAAGACGGTAGTAAAATGTCTAAATCTGTTGGCAATACTGTAGATCCTTTAGATTTAATTGAAAAATACGGCGCTGATACTGTACGTTTATTTATAATGTTTGCAGCACCGCCAGAGCAATCGCTAGAGTGGTCCGATGCTGCGGTGGATGGAGCTTATCGTTTTCTTAAAAGGTTGTGGAATACTGTACAACAGCACGTAAGCACAGGAATTGTAGAATTAAAGCCTGACTACAACAAACAAGAATTTAATACTGCTCAAAAAGCATTGCGTTATAAATTGCACTCTACTTTAGGTAAAGTAAGTGACGATTATGAGAGACGTTTTACTTTTAATACTGCCATTGCTGCGAATATGGAATTGCTGAATGCTGTAAATAGCTTAAATGGTGATGGTGTGCTAGATCAGCAAATACGTCAGGAAGCATTAAATTTAATAATTTTAATGTTATCGCCAATTACTCCACATATTACGCATGCATTATGGCACGCATTAGGTAACAAAACTGCGGTAATTGACGAGCCTTGGCCCAAGG
This sequence comes from Gammaproteobacteria bacterium, assembly GCA_020054325.1. Lineage (GTDB taxonomy): Bacteria > Pseudomonadota > Gammaproteobacteria > UBA6186 > Azoamicaceae > JAGVLG01. The sequence goes on along the minus strand of JAGVLG010000033.1, from coordinate 21,417 downwards.
TAGATCACAGTGCGTTACAACAAGATACCGTTAATATGGTAGTACAAATTAATGGTAAGGTACGTGCTAATATAGAAGTTGGGGTAGATGTTGCTAAGCACGAATTAGAACAACTAGCACAACAAAATGAAAATGTGCAAAAACATCTTGTTGGCAAAAGCATTAAAAAAATAATTATTGTGCCAAGAAAATTGCTTAACATAGTTGTCGAGGAACAAGAGTAAATGCAATGGCAAAAGCATAGTGTAATTTGGTTTCTGAGTAGCGCATTGCTGTTAAGTATCTCTGCCTGTACCGGTTTTAAATTGCGCGGTAGTTTGACAATTCCGCATTACCTAAAAACCGTGTATATAACCCCGGTTACCCCATATGAACCCTTCCAAAGAGGGCTACGTGAGCGTTTAAGAAATGCTGGAGTTTGTATCGTAAATAAACCAATGCCTAATGTTACTACCCTGGAACTTGGCATCCCTGAATTTAAAGAGCAAATTCTAGCGTATAGTTCCAGCGGACAAGTACAGCGTTCCAAAGTATCCTATTCAGTACATTACAAATTGCTTACTGCAAACCACTCCGAAATGGATGCTGCAAATACTGTAACTAGAATGCGCGAAATAAGTAAATCCAACAATCAACTATTATCTAACGACATTGAAGAACAAATCGTACGCCGTGAATTATTAAATGAAACTGTATCTGAATTATTACGGCAAATTACTACTAGACCTCGCTTCAAAGCATCCATCGATGATAGCTCGACTATAGATGATAGCCCATGTTAGCCCCATGTTACCTAGTTCATGGTGGTGAGCCATTTCAAACCGAAGAATATATTGTTGCAATTAAACATTTAGCGGCAAAAGCGGGCTATAATAATAGCATGGTGTTTGAGATAAACGCACAATTTGACTGGGAAGAATTATTGAACAAATGCCAAACATTGGATCTGTTTACGGAAAAGTCGGTGGTTGAGTTACGCCTCCACGGTGAAAATTTCAGTAAACAAGGTACCGAAATCCTAGAAAAGCTGCTACATGAACAGCACGGCGATATTTGCATCCTAATCCGAGCTCCCAAATTGAAACCTCAAACCCTAAATTCTAACTGGGTCAAACTAATTCAAAAAAATGGTAAAATTCAGGTTGCCAAACCGATACCTAGTAACATTTGGCCAGAATGGATACGACAAAGATTACAACAAGCCAACCTAACAGCAACTCCAGCTGTAATACATGCAATTGCAACAAGTTATGAAGGCAGTTTGCTAGCGGCAGCGCAATGTATCGATAAAATTAAAACCTCCTTTCCTAACGAAGTTAAACTCGAACTAGAACAAATTAAACCTTTGCTGCAAGATAGTTCGCGTTTTTCAATATTCGAATTAACTGATGCAGCAGTTTCTGGGGATGTCGAACGAACTTTCACTATATTCCAAAGTCTAAAAAATGAGGGTATAGAGCCAATATTGATTTTATGGGGCGTCAGCCGGGAGATCAGAAACTTGTTAAACTTGAGTTTCGAGATCAACAAAGGCACAAGCTTAGTACAATGTGCCCAACAGCTTGGGATCTGGCGGGATAAAATACCAAGTGTTAAAAATGCTTTACAGCGACTCTCACAGCAAAAACTACAAAAATTATTACAGAATTGCAGCACCATAGACAACATGCTCAAAGGCATTATTCCTGGTAATGCCTGGGAATTACTGTTGTCTGTGTACTTAACCTTGGCAAGCGGTAAAGCCACAATAATGGAGGAAACCCCTATATGACAAACACCCTCAGTGGAGTTGTGCTTAAAGCGTTACACGACATGAAAGCTTTAAATATAAATGACCTCGATGTTGCAGATCTCACCGATGTTACTGATCACATGATAATAGCTACCGGAACTTCTACTAGGCATGTAAAGTCTATTTCTGAAGCTGTGCTAGAACAAACCCAAAAATACAATTACATTCCTCTCGGCGTTGAGGGTGAAAATGAAGCTGAATGGGTATTAATTGATTTGGGTGAAGTTGTGGTTCATGTAATGTTGCCTGCAACCAGAGATTACTACCAACTTGAAAAGCTATGGGCACACTTTGATATACCTGAAGTGTTAAGTGCATAGAACCTTTCTAATCCCGGGCATCACTGCCCGGGATTAATTCAGATGATGAGCTAATTCTAAATACTCGTCGCCATGCTTGGCAATTAATAGTGATTACGCTATTCTTATTCAAATGCCAACGTTATTTAAGCTAAAAGATCACTTTAAAGAAAACCAACTATTTTTAAACCGTATAGTTGCTGCAACTATTGGTGCATCCTTGCTACTAGGTGTGCTGATTGCTAGACAATTCTACCTGCAAATTTATCAGCATGATACCTACGCTACTCTAGCACGTAATAATCAAGTTCGAATGATTTCGATAACCCCAACCCGTGGTTTGATATTTGATCGCAATGGTGTCCTCTTAGCCGATAATACCCCAGACTTTAGTCTTGAAATTTCACCAAACAGAGTTACTGATTTAGATGAATTAATATCTCGCTTGAGTAAAATCGTAACTATTAGCGAACAAGATATCAAAAATTTTCATAAGCAAAAAAAATACAAAGGGCGTTTTGAACGGATCCCCATTCGTACCAAACTAACTGAGGCAGAAGTTGCGGCGTTTTCGATAGAAAAATATCAATTTCCAGAGGTTGATATCCATGCCAATCTCTCTAGGCATTATCCTTTTGGCGAGGCATTCGCACATGTTCTAGGCTATACCGGCCTTTTGAGCGAACAGGATTTATCTCAGATTGATATTGCAAAGTATCGGGGTACATATTCCATCGGTAAATCTGGTATTGAGAAAACCTACGAAGAGCAGTTGCATGGTAATGCCGGCTATGAACAAGTTGAAACTGACGCCCGTGGCCGTATGATCCGTCAGCTGGATGAAATACCCTCATCACCTGGACAAAATTTGTATTTAACCCTAGATAGCAAACTACAACTGCTTGCTTATGACGCATTGGACAACCATCAAGGTGCAGTGGTAGCAATAGATGTTAAAACTGGTGCTATTTTGGCATTAGTAAGTAAACCCAGCTTTGATCCGAATTTATTTTCTAAGGGGATCCCGCAAGAAATATATGACAAACTCAAACATGCTAAAGAACAACCACTGTTTCATAGAGCAATTCGTGGTCAATATCCGCCCGGCTCCACAGTAAAGCCACTAGTAGCTTTACAGGCATTAGATCTAAATGTAATAACACCACATACAAACTTTTATGATCCTGGGTATTATCAAATTCATGCTGATGGCCGTATGTATCGCGATTGGTTACCAGAAAGACATGGCAATATCAGTTTGGAACATGCTATAGCTGAAAGTTGTACTACTTATTTTTATTGGGTTGCAGATAAGTTAGGCATCGATAAAATGCATGATATTTTTACGCGCTTCGGTCTTGGAGAATTAACTAATATTGATATTCTTGGTGAATCAAAAGGAATTGCCCCTTCTCAAGCCTGGAAGAAAAAGACTAAACGCCAAGCGTGGTTCCATGGTGAAACCTTAATAACCGGAATTGGTCAAGGGTATACCCTAACCACCCCTCTACAAATGGCTACTGTTGCCGCTACGATAGCAAATCGTGGCGAGCGCTATAAACCATTTTTAGTTAAAACTTTGCAAAATTCCGATAACAGCGTAGTTGAAACCCAACCAGCACCATTATCCAAGGTTGAATTAAAAAATCCACGACACTGGGATACAGTTATTGCTGCCATGGAGCAAGTGATAAAAAATCCTAAGGGCACCGCGCACTGGATTAGCCACCCAAAAGCGAAATATAGCTATGCAGGAAAAACTGGTACAGTACAGGTATTTGGGTTAAAGCAAGATGAAAAGTATGACGCTAATAAAATTAACTCCAATTTACGCGATCATGCTTGGTTTATTGCATTTGCTCCAGTGGATGATCCTGAAATTGCTGTAGCTGTGGTTATTGAACATAGTAAGGGTAGTCCAATGGTAGCTCGCCGCATTTTTGATGCTTATTTTGCCAATAAGGAATTAACAGGAATGACTGAAAATGGATAATCCATCGGTACCATTTAAGCAAATATATAATAACGATCCCAACAATGCACTCCATCGCAATCGCTGGTGGCAGAAACTACATATAGATATGCCATTAATGCTTTGTATCCTTGCCTGTTTTTTAATAGGTTTAACGGTAATATACAGTGCCAAGTTAGATATCCGTTATGTACAAAAACAATTAGTAAATTTTGCAGTGGCAACAACTTTAATGTTAATTGTTGCGCAATTACAACCCCGTACTTATCGTACCTGGGCACCGGTACTGTATTTTGGTACTTTAGCAGTATTGATACTAGTTTTAATAATTGGCGATATTAGCAAAGGCGCCCAACGTTGGTTGGACTTAGGGATTTTACGTTTCCAACCAGCAGAACTAATGAAACTTGCAGTACCTTTAATGGTTGCAAGATCTTTAGATCAACAAATATTACCGCCATCGTTAAAGATGCTTATTTTACCGACCACATATATTATGGTTCCGGTTTTGTTAATTGCGTTACAGCCAGATTTAGGTACCGCAATTCTGGTCGCGAGTACCGGATTTTTAGTGATCTTTTTTGCTGGCATTAGTTGGAAACTAATTTTAAGTTTGGGTGCGTTAGTCGCAGCAAGTGCACCTGCCCTATGGTTAGTACTGCATGATTATCAGCGTCAAAGAGTGTTAACCCTATTTAATCCAGAGCGTGATCCACTCGGGACTGGTTACCATATTATTCAGTCTAAGATTGCTCTAGGCTCCGGCGGTTTCTTCGGTAAGGGTTGGCTAAATGGCACGCAGTCGCATTTAGAATTTTTGCCAGAACGCACAACTGATTTTATTTTTGCAGTGTTTGGAGAGGAGTTTGGTTTTTTTGGAGTACTATTTTTATTATTTTTATATTCTTTAATAATCATGCGCGGCTTTTATATTGGCATGCAAGCCCGCGATACCTTTTCGCGTTTGCTGGCCGGTAGTATCGTAATGACCTTTTTTGTATATTTATTCGTAAATATTGGTATGGTGAATGGAATTCTACCGGTAGTTGGTATACCATTGCCCTTGGTAAGTTATGGCGGTACATCCTTGGTAACTATCATGATCGCCTTTGGCATTCTAATGTCAATCCAATCACATCGCACTTTACTAAGAAAGTAATGGAGTATTTAAATTGCGTAATCTTGTTTATATTCTAACAATATTATTGTTCACTGGTAATTGTTATGCCAAAGTATTTAGTGAACGACCTGAAGTGCGCGAATTCATAGCAGAATTACAACTATCGCCACAAGCCAAGAATCAAGCATTAGATGCTTTAAGTAAACTCGAATCATCGGATGAAGTTATTAAACGGATTACCACTCCGTATGAAGCACTATCTTGGGATAAATATAAAAAGCATCTGGTTACAGAAAAACGTATTAAAGATGGCGCAAAATTTTGGCAGAATTATTATGCTGCATTACAACAAGCCCAACAAGAATTTGGCGTCCCAGCACAGATGATTGTGGCAATCATCGGAGTTGAAAGCTCATATGGAGAAAATAGAGGTAAATTTTTAGTATTGCAGGCTTTAGCTACTTTAGCTTTCGATTACCAACCACGCGCGGCTTTTTTTAGAAGCGAATTGAAAGAATATTTATTATTAGTTACTGAACAAGGTTTAGATCCATTAGAACTGAAAGGATCTTACGCCGGAGCTATGGGAGCACCGCAATTTATCTCTAGTAGTTATCGTAATTTTGCTATCGATTTTGATAAATCCGGCAAAATCGATTTAATTAATAATATGCACCAAGCTATCGGTAGCGTTGCTAATTATTTTAAAGTGCATGGCTGGCAAACCGGCAAACCCGTAGCTTACAAAGCTAAAATTAAAGGCAAAAAATCCAAAGAGCTACCAATCGCAATTGCTAAAGATCCAAAACCAGTATTAGCCTTGCGTACTTTGAAAGAACATGGCATCAGCACAAAAGAAAAGCTTAGCGATCTAGAAGAGACAGTAGCATTATTAGAGTTTGATAATGGTTCAAGCAAAGAGTACTGGGTTGGTTTTAAAAATTTTTATGTCATAACGCGCTATAATCATAGTAGTAACTATGCTATGGCGGTTTACCAATTAAGTGAGGCTATAGCAAAACTGCAACAGCAGGGAACGCGAAAGCAAAATGGCTAGAACCACGCTCATCATGTTTTTTTGTTGTGTCTTAACGTTGACGCAAACCGGATGTCTGCGCAGCAATAAGCAAACTACCGAAACAGCTTCGGCGAAACGCCGCTACCATTTAGTACATGACGAGCATCCTAAACAGCATGAAGTACCAGATCTCTCTAAAATTCCTGACGCTAAGCCAGTTCCAACAAAAAAAAGTAAAATAGGTAACCCTAAGAGCTATACTGTATTTCGCAAAAAATATGACGTATTACATTCTAGTAAAGGCTACAAAGAAAAAGGTAAAGCATCTTGGTATGGCAAAAAATTTCACGGCTATAAAACTTCAAACGGCGAAACCTACGATATGTACAGCATGTCAGCCGCGCATAAAACTTTACCATTACCGACCTTTGTACGCGTTAAGAACTTAGAGAATGGTCGAAGCATTATAGTCAAAGTCAATGATCGTGGCCCATTTCATGACGATCGCATCATAGATTTATCTTATGCTGCAGCAAGCAAATTAGGGATTTTAGCTAAGGGTACAGGTCATGTTGAAATTGAGGCAATCGATCCAGAAATCCGCCAACCAAAGCAATATCTACAAATAGCTGCATTTAAAAACCAAGCCAATGCTAAAAAACTAGCGCTGCAACTACAAAGTATTAGCCTGGATCATCCGGTTGAAATTCGTCAGCATAAGAGCAATAAAAACCCACTATATTTGGTGCATATAGGACCAATAGCCGATGAATCTATGGTATTACAGCTACGCGAAAAACTAAGCGCTAATAAACTTCCCAAGCCTATTTCAGTGCATTTAGAATAGTAAGAAAGAATTGCTCTTTATTATATTCTACTATATCCTAGCCTTTTAAATTTAGGCATTAGGAGTTCATAATTCATGAGAAATACAAAACAAAGCAATAAGAATCTAAAAATTAGCAATAAAGTTGAAGCACTAATGAGTACCGCATTAACTATAATTTTAGTACCAATAATCATACTAATTATGTCTATACCAGATCTTTTACGTTATGCTTTATTTTATGCTCCTAAATCATCTGAAAGTTCAGATCCATGCCCAATACCTGATGGTTCCTATACTTACACATGTACTCAAATTCAATCCAAACTTATCGATGATGGCACACAATGTATTTTTACTGCCACCTGTGACACTGGCTTAGGTAAGAGATATAGTGCATGGGAACATCATACTTTTGGACCTTACGGAGATAAATGTCCTGAAGGTTTATTATTGGTTCAACAACTGACCCTACCTCTACGTACACAATTTCGTGATTTCACGAATATGCAAGGACGTGTAGAAAGCACATTGAGTAGCGGAGGTGTCGATCCATTGGTTACTTTTATGTATGCAAGCACATCTCCAGATAATATGGTTTTTACAAATCGTACTATTAAAGGAATTACAGACGAAAATTGCGAACTAAGATTACAGCTTTCTGCTGCGAACCCAACAGCACCATCAGCGGCTATTGCAGCCGTAGTTGCGTTAGGGACGTTAAAATTAATGAGTTAAAGTATTTTATTCAGTAAAGCAGGTAAGCAGCTGCCAGGCTGCATAAATAAGCTAATTGATATGTTTAGTGAAGCTACACTCAAATAATTAAGCATTAGTGCTAAACTTACTATAAAGCAACACTAAAATGAGTAAGTAATGCAAAACCTAACTGTAGCGATAGATGCTAATCCAGATAACGATCGCTTTTTGCCGCGTTATTTAACCGTGCAGCTATTAGAAATTTTAGCGCAAGCATTTCCTACTCAAGCTACTGTAAAAACTGAATACAGTGCTGCTGCTCAAAAATTTATTCAAGACCATAAAAGTGCTGCATTATTCAACGCTTTGACCTATAGCATTTTTTGGCGCGAGTATTCGCCAGAAATACTAGAAAAAAATATAGATATGTTGGATGATTTAGATCAATTTGGTAGATCAGCTCTTACTGTGGCATTAGCAAATGAAGATTTTGAATTAGCAAACCAATTAATTGCTGCAGGGGCGATAGTTTTTTTAGAAGATAAAATAGTTTTAGAAATTGCTTTGATCTCAATTATGCAACGAGATCCTGCCGCAATAGATAAAGTTATGCAAAAAGCTCCAGAAGGTTCCGATTGGGCTAAAGAATATCTCGATTATCTATATGGATATGCCATTGGCAAGCCGAATAGTAACCCGCATAAGTATCGCGAGGTCTTAAATCCAATAATTCGGCATTTTGGCCAAGTACTCGACACGATGGTATATTTCAATGGTACACCATCACATTACGGTTTTATTGGCCCATCTTTAAATGTTCTAACCAAACATTTAGATATTTATGCGCAAAACTCGAAATTAAACAAAGAGGCAAATATATTCAAACAAATTGCCTCAGCCTTTGAGTATTCACAACGGATGAGTAAATTCATCGGCAATATGCCTGATGCTAACGCTGCCACAAATTTGTGTGCTGCAATACAAAAAAACCTCCAACAAAAAAATATGGATCCAATTTTAGTATTTGGAGGTTGGGCCGGAAATACTGTAGCCCTAGCTTTTGTAAATAATTATCTAATTTTAAGTAACTTAGGTATGGGCGGCGATCCACAACAAGGCACAGTTATATATACAATTGCAGAGCCAAAAAAAATCAGTCCAGAGTTAATACATAAATTCATGTTTGGCATTAGCTGCGCCGCAGATCCAAATGATATTCTTGGTATGCTTGGTGAAATTAATTTAACTTCATTAATAGCGCTTAATCAATTTTTAACGCCAATCGATAATTGTATTTTTGTGAACCCTCGAGCAATTATCCAAGGATTATTATTGATACTTACTGCATACCAAAACGATAAAAATATTACTACTACCTCGTTAAATGCAGTCAATGCTAACGTAGCCAATATGTATCAAGCTTATGTGAATGCATTGTACCAGCATTCTACGGAGGACTTAGCAGCCTTTATGCGTAACCATTTATTATTACAAAACCGCCGTGTAGAATGTTGTTCACTAGCTATCGAATATATTAACCAACACCATAGTGAGCCTCAATCCCTTAAACGTTGTATCGAGTTGAAAAACGCTTTGGAATTTGTTGGTTTACGAGATTACTACAACAACAATATACTACCCGAAGCCAAAGAGGCTATCCAAAAAGCCATGATTAGCGAACAAGAAGCAGTTGCATTGCAAGTAATCGCACGAGAAAAGGAATTACAAGCCAAACAAAGCTAGGGGCAACCGTAAAATATAATAATTCAACGCAAACAGCTAGACCTAGACAAAGTACATGTTAATAAATGCCATTTTATGCTATGATTTTTGCATCAATTGTTTTCAGCAATAACGGAGCATTCGAGCCATGGCATCGGTATTTTCGCGTTTAATTTTAGCTATTTGCATAGTTTTTTCCCCCTTAGCCTTCGCAGATAACCCCTTTCCTGTTACTCCTGTAGTACACCCCAAAGCACCAACTGCCGCTGCTAATGCATATTTGTTAATCGACTACCATAGCGGTCAAGTTTTAGCTGAAAATAATAGTGAACTAAAGGTTGAGCCAGCAAGCTTAACAAAAATGATGACTATGTATGTTATCGACAACGAAATCCGATCTGGTAAATTGCGACTCGATGAAGAAATTCAAATTAGTAAAACTGCATGGCAAGCGCCTGGTTCACGTATGTTCGTAAAAGTAGATACTAAAGTACCAGTGTCCGAGCTTATTAAAGGTATTATTATCCAATCCGGTAACGATGCTTCAATTGCAATGGCAGAACATATCGCTGGTTCGGAACAAGCATTTGCAGATTTAATGAATGGTTATGCGCAAATGATTGGCATGAAAGATTCACACTTCATGAATGCAACCGGGCTACCAGATCCAAATCATTATACCACTGCAAAAGATTTAGCGATTCTTGCTAAAGCAATGATTAAAAATTTCCCAGAAACTTATAAACTTTATTCTGAAAAAGAATTTATCTATAACAATATTAAGCAAGTTAATCGCAACCAGCTATTGTGGCGTAACAGTGCAGTTGACGGTATTAAAACTGGGCATACTGACGCGGCAGGCTACTGTTTAGTTGCTTCTGGTACAGTTGATCATATGCGACTAATTGCAGTAATTTTAGGTGCTAAAAGTGCTGGGCAACGTACCGAAGAAGCTAATAAGCTATTAACCTGGGGCTTCAAATTTTATGAAACTAATTTAGTGCAACGAGCAAATACTAAATTACAAGAAGCCAAAATTTGGAAAGGTAAAAAGCAAAAATTAGAGGTTGGTTTTATTGACGATTTATTTATTACTTCGACCCGCGGCAGTTATAAAAAATATGCTGCGAATATAAAAATGCAGGAGGAACTTGTAGCCCCAATCCAAAGAGGCCAAGTGGTCGGCACTTATGTCGTACAAGATCAACATAACCAACCAATTCTAGAAATCCCAATTGTTGCTTTGCAGGATGTAGGCAAAGGCAATATTTACCAACGTGGTCGCGATTATATTAAGCTTGGCATTAAGAAAATGTTAGGCAAAATTACCTCATAAAAATGTCAGAAGTAGTATTGGTGCGTAATCTTGGGCTGCAGCCATATAAGCTTATATGGCAACAGCTCAAGACGTTTACGCAACAGCGCGATACAACTACAATAGATCAAATCTGGCTTCTAGAGCATGAACCAGTATTTACCCAAGGGCAAGCAGGCAAACCCGAGCATGTTTTAAACCCAGGTACCATACCCGTAATCCAAAGCGATCGTGGTGGGCAAGTAACATATCATGGCCCTGGACAATTAATTGTTTATTTTTTAACCGATATACAACGTAAAAGCATTAACATCCGCACTTTTGTTTGTGCGTTAGAAAACGCAGTTATAAAATTATTGCAAAACTATGGCATTACTGCAGCAACGAAAACTGGAGCTCCAGGAGTATATGTTGCTGATGCAAAAATTTGTTCATTGGGATTAAGAGTACGCCATGGTCGCACCTATCATGGCTTAAGCTTAAATGTTGCAATGGATTTAGAACCATTTAGCAGAATTAACCCCTGTGGATTTTCGAATATGCCAGTTACGCAAGTTAGCGCTTATGACAAATCTGCTTGCTTGCAAAAGATTAGTAAACAACTATTAGAAATTATCGCACAACAAATTGGTTATGAGGACATAGTTTATGAGTGACGCCCCGATTCAGGATCCGAATGCCAAGCAACGTGGCCAGGATAAGTTCGCGCGCATGCGCATCAAGATTGAACCAACCACTGAATTTAAGCCAAAACCAGATTGGCTTCGCATAAAAGCCCCGAGTAACCCTAAAGTTTTGGAATTGAAACGTTTATTGCGTGAACATAAATTACATTCAGTCTGCGAGGAAGCATCCTGCCCGAATTTGAGCGAATGTTTTTCACATGGCACTGCTACCTTTATGATCATGGGTGATAAATGTACCAGGCGCTGTGCTTTTTGTGATGTAGCGCATGGCAGACCTGATGCACTAGATCCCAACGAACCAATTAATTTAGCCACTGCTTTAGGTAAGATGGGTTTAAAATATATTGTAATAACTTCAGTAGATCGCGACGATCTCAAGGATGGTGGGGCAGATCATTTTGCGCAATGCATTACGGCAGTACGCGAACATTGCCCCAATACTAAAATTGAAATTTTGGTACCAGATTTTCGTGGACGCATGGATATTGCACTAGATAATTTAAGTAAAGCATTGCCAGATGTATTTAATCACAACGTCGAAACTGTAGAGCGTCTCTATAAGCCAGTGCGCCCCGGTTCCGACTATGCTTGGTCATTAGATTTAATTCGCAAATTTAAGCAGCGCTTCCCGCATATTCCAACCAAATCTGGTATTATGCTAGGTTTAGGTGAAACTAATGAAGAAATTAAACAAGTGATCCGTGATTTGAAAGCACATAACTGCGATATGCTAACGCTCGGACAATACTTGCAACCAAGTCGTTACCATGCCCCAGTAGATCGTTTTGTGCATCCAGATGAGTTTGCAGAGTTAGGAGCTTTTGCCATGGAACTTGGTTTTATGAACGTAGCTAGTGGTCCATTGGTGAGATCATCTTACCATGCAGATCAACAAGCTGCAGGGATATAACATTATTTACTATAGAAAAATTATTATGACTACACTTTTAAGCACTTCTATTCAGGCAATGCCAAGTGGCTTTGTATACGTGACAGATTCACGCATGCTCTATGAAATTAGTTACTTTGGCAGTGAAAACTTTATTGGCCGACCAATTGATGGTTATCAAAATAAGGTTTGCATCCTAACAGAGCCGGCAGCTACAGCATTAATAGCTGCGCAAGACGAATTGGCAGCAAGACATCCAGGTTATGTGTTTAAAATATTCGATACTTATCGTCCCAAACAAGCAGTAGCGCATTTTGTACGTTGGTCAAAAGATCCTAAAGATCAACTAAGAAAATATGAATATTACCCAGAACTCAATAAACCAGATCTTTTTAAACTAGGTTATATTTTTGAGCGTTCATCACATTCACGCGGCAGTACTGTAGATCTCACTATTGCAAAACCAGATCCAAACAATCCAAGCAAACATATTGAATTAGAAATGGGCACGCCATTTGATTATTTTGATGAAGCTTCACATACTGATACAACTAAGATCTCAGAGGAAGCACAACAAAACCGTAAATTATTAGCAGATCTAATGCAAAAGTATGGCTTTGTTGGAATACGCGAAGAATGGTGGCACTTTACACTAAAAGAAGAACCATTTCCTGATACATATTTTGATTTTCCAGTAGCATAAATTTGAATGGCGAAGACTATAGCGATAGCGCGAGTGAAATTCCATCCTCACGCCCCACACCATTTTCATCTGGCGGATAGTAATCTTTACGTATTCCAATCTCAACAAAATTGAATTTTTTATATAATTCACGAGCTGGAGTATTGGAAGGGCGCACTTCCAAAAAGACTTTTTCAACACCCTGGGTTTTGGCTTGTGTTAATAAATGCTGCAACATCTTTTGCCCATGACCTTTTCTTTGATGTTGTGGAATTATACCTATATTTAAAATGTGAGCCTCATTTGCACCAACACTCATTATCCCAAAACCGACAACATTTTTATTTGCAACCACAACCCAACACTCATAACCAACAGCAATACAATCCTGGTATAGCTTTTCACTCCATGGACCAATAGTTACCGTTTTATCGATACTATGCACTGCCACAGTATCTGCTAGCGTCATTTTTCTTAAGCCATTATGTTGTACCATGAATGTAGTCTCGCAAATTTAAAAGATCTTTGTATGCTTGTGATTTATATTGCGCATGCTGCAATAAAAATTCCGGGCTATAAGTTTGTACTAATTTGATATCTGTTTGTAAAGGATCTTGCTCCTTGCTTAGATGCAAAATTGCCTTTGGATGTAGATAATTAAGCTTTTGCTGTAGAGCCGAAAAATCATTCTGCAATTCAGGCATGTTTATCACCTGAATGTCTGCAGCATCTAAATTCAACACGCTTAACATGCCTGACAAAATCTTATGTACAGCTGCATCAGTAACTACAGCAAACAGCAATACTACGCACGAAATTTCTAACCGAGCTATACGCGGCTGCCAAACAGTAATACCTAGTCGAGCAAAAATACTATTTGGCTCGCAAGCGCCCAACATAGCGTTTCCCCCATAATAAAGGTCCAGATAATGCGTATAGTGAAAACACCCCGAATAATACTTTTGGTGGATCCCAAGCAATTAATAAATAAATTAGTACTACCAAAAATACTGCAAAAAATGGCACATGGCCTTTAAATTCTAATTCTTTGAAACTATTATATGGAACATTACTTACCATCAAAGTTCCAATAATAACTGTTACTGTGCCAACAATTTCACTAATTCGAACACCTGGTATAGCAAAATCTGTGCCTATCCAAACCATACCAGCAACAACGGCAGCTGCAGCAGGACAAGGTAAACCAATAAAGTAACGTTTATCACTTTGCCCTACTTGAGTATTAAACCGAGCTAAGCGTAAAGCCGTAGCCGCAGCGTAAAAGAACGCTGCTAACCAACCAAACTTACCTAGGTATTGTAAGCCCCAACTATATACCACTAAGGCTGGGGTTACACCAAAACATACCATATCCGATAAACTATCGTATTGTGCCCCAAACTCGCTTTCAGTATTAGTTAAACGCGCCACCCTACCATCCAATCCATCCATGATCATTGCCACAAATACCGCAATTGCAGCTGTTTCGAAGCTCCCCTTCATCCCAGCCACAATCGCGTAAAAGCCAGCAAATAACCCCGCGGTTGTAAATAGATTAGGCAGCAGATAAATACCCCGACGCGGCGGCAACTCATTCATGTCTGACATATTACTATCTTAATCCTCAAAAAAATCTTCATTTATTATACATTAATTCGTGTTTCAAAAACCAAAAAGGCTATCCTTATACACATGCGCAAAAAAAAGTTATTTAGCAAACCTCGACCTATACCCATCTCGAAACGTAATTTGTACGTACGGATCGTTTTTTGGGTTTTCTTTGTATTGCTAGCTATAGAGGCCCTAATGCTAGCTTCAACCTACCTAATATTCACAGCTAACGACGTTAATAAATTCCTACAAACTGCCTTTACGTTAGCTGTAATAGCCGGAATAGGCGCAGCTGTAACGATAGTTACCGTCATGCTATTTCGCTGGCTGATTCAACATACAGCGATACGTAACATGAATAGGTCAGACAAAGAATACAGCACCCTAGAAGAGTTATACTCCGCAGTAGAACGACGTACCTTATCGCTGTATTATCAGCCACTAGTCGAACTTAAATCTGGTAAGACTATCGGCATGGAGGCTTTATTACGCTGGCGCCATAACGAAAAGGGTTTTATTGCCCCAAGTGAATTCATACCCTTAGCAGAAGACTCAGGCTTAATTGTGCCATTGAGCGAATGGGTGCTTAAAGAGGCCTGTGTCCAAACTAAGCGTTGGCTTGATCTTGGTATTAATCTAAGAGTTTCAGTAAATTTATCAGGACTGATGTTCCAAGAAACCGATATTGCGAAATTTGTAGGCCAAGTTTTAAATGAGACTAAATTACCAGCACAAAATTTGGAACTAGAAATTACCGAAACTGCAATGGTTGCTAATCCAGAGGGCGCAATCGCAATTATGTACAAACTGCGAGATTTAGGTGTGTTTCTTTCCATGGATGATTTTGGTACTGGATATTCTTCCCTGTCAAATTTAGATCGCTTCCCAATACACAAGTTAAAAATTGATAAATCATTTGTGCATAGTATTAGCAAATATGATGAAACGCCAAATTTAGCAGATGCCATTATTCAAATGGGACACAGTTTAAATTTAAAGCTTTTAGCTGAAGGGATTGAAAATGATTACCAGCGAAATTATTTTACAAAATTACGTTGCGATGAGGGCCAAGGTTATTATTTCGGCCCACCGATGCCGGCACATGAATTCTTGAGATCCCTTAAGAAAAAACTATGATCCTCAAAACTGCGCCACGATGCTCAAAAATCAACGCCCTCTGAGTCGACTTGGCGAATTGTCAACAACCCCTGACCAATCTCTCTGGTAATCTGTGCACCTAATTGAATTAGCTTTTCTTCAATACATTCATAACCGCGATCAATATGGTAAATCCGATCTACTACTGTTTTACCTTTAGCAACTAATCCTGCTAAAACTAAACTAGCGGAAGCCCGCAAATCGGTTGCCATAACTGGAGCGGCTAATAAATTTGGCACACCTTGGCAAATAGCACTGTTGCCTTGTACCATAATATTCGCTCCCATACGATGCAATTCTTGAATATGCATAAAACGATTTTCAAATACAGTTTCAGTAATAGTTCCAACACCTTCTGCCACCGAATTTAATGCTGTAAATTGTGCTTGCATATCTGTTGGAAATCCAGGGAATGGCGAAGTTACTACATTAACCGCCTTAGGGCGTCTACCACGCATATCAAGGGTAATGCTGTCATTATCTGCTTGGATTTCAGCACCAGCTTCTTCTAATTTATGTAATACTGCGGTTAAATTTTCATGCTTGGTATGTTTAACCTTAACTCTACCACCAGTTATAGCACCAGCGACTAAATAAGTACCCGTTTCAATTCGATCTGGTACTACTGAATATGTACCACCACCTAAACGTTCTACCCCTTCAATTTCAATTACATCAGTGCCAGCACCAGAAATTTTGGCACCTAATAGATTTAAGAAATTAGCTAGATCTTTAACCTCTGGCTCTTTAGCTGCATTGCGCAATACAGTAGTGCCCTTAGCTAAAGTTGCTGCCATCATTATATTTTCAGTACCAGTTACGGTTACCGTATCAAATAAAATATCAGCGGCCTTTAAGCGGTGTGGAGATGAGGCAATGATATAACCGTCTTCAACTTTGATATCAGCTCCCATTGCAACTAATCCGTTAATATGCAGATCTACCGGACGTGGACCAATTGCACAACCACCTGGCAATGATACCCGAGCTTGGCCATAATGCGCTAACAATGGCCCTAAGACTAAAATTGAAGCGCGCATAGTTCGTACTAATTCGTATGGAGCATTAAAATTATTAATGGTGCGCGGATCAACTTGGATATGCATTTTTTCATTCATAACAAGCTGCACACCGAACTGCCCTAGCAATTCCATCATAGTGGTCACATCTTGTAAATGCGGCACATTACCCACAGTAACTGGTTCATCTGCCAATAATGCGGCTGCCAGAATCGGTAATACTGAATTTTTAGCACCAGAAATCCAAGCCTCACCACAAAGTGGCTCACCACCAGTTATAATTAATTTACGCATTTAAAAACTACCATCCGATTTTTATTTAATTATGAAATTGCAATACGCGATCTACCGGCAATACAGTATCTAAACCACACACCCTGCATAGATCTAACATAAATTGCGGTAACTTATTAAAACTTATATCTTTGTTTTGTACTTTAGCAACTCGCAACCATTCCAGCATCATCGCTAAACAACCACTATCCGAATCAAGTACACCTGACATATCCACGCGCACTGTTGCAAGTTGATCTATCAAAGCACTACCTTGTGCACAAGCTTGGGCTATATCGTTCAGATATATTTTCCCAGTAACACATAAAATATCTTGATCGTTTACGCGGACTTCAAACTGCATACCTAAGCATCCTTAGATTTTTTTAGTGGTTTGTTATTGTGTTCTTTGATTTCTTGAATCACAGGATCTAAGCCTTTTTGGCGGATTTTATCCGAAAATTGTGCTTGGAAGCCTTGCAGAATACTAACGCCCTCAATGATCATGTCATATACTAACCAAGAATTACCATTTTTAATTAAACGATAATCTAAACGAATATTTTCTTTATTAGGTCGTTTAATATAACTAGAAACTTGCACGCGCTTTTTACTAGTGTCAATTTTTTGCGGTACAAATTCTATAGTTTCATCTGAATAGCTATTCAATGCAGTCGCATACGTACGTATTACTAAAATTTGAAACTGCTTGATAAATTCCTTGCGCGATGCCTCTGAAGCATTGGCCCAGGCTTTACGCCCTGCAACCCAGGTAGACATTTCATTAAAATCTACATACGGTAAAACGTACTCATCAATAACTACATCGAGCTGCTTCGGGCTTGATGATTTACTTATATGATATTGTTTCAGCGCACGTAATACGTTATTCGTTACGCCTTTTAACATTGCAATTGGATCTTGTACCGCAGCCTGTTGCGCTGCTGGTTGTGCCTCTGCCGGCTCTTCTGTTGTAGTTTCAGGCGCAGCAAATACCAAACCAGAGCAGACTAAAACTAGCACTAAAATAAACCTTTTAAAATTAATACTTAATTGCATATTACTTCTCTCCCCCTACAGCAAACTTTGAAATTAAATCTTCCAGTAACATAGCCTGTGAAGTTAATTCTAATGTACTGCCATTTTTTAAATACTCTTCCGCTTGTCCTGGAACAATGCCAATGTAGTTATCACCAAGTAAGCCTGCCGTTAAAATTTTAGCGCTTGAATCCTCTGGGATCTTGTTGAAATGATCATTGATCGACAATGTGACTAAGGCATTGTATTCTCCATATTGATTTTGATCTAATGCTATGGATACTACCCTACCAACAGTAACACCACTAATAGTAACCTTTGATCTTACTTTTAAACCACCAATATTGGCAAAAGATGCCTTCACTTCATAACCAGATTCAGTATTATAAAAATTGCTTAAGCCGCTTACTTGTAAAGCCAACATTAATAATGATGCAATTCCTAGAACTACAAAAAAACCCACCCAAATTTCAAATCGATTTAATTTCATAATTTACGTTCCACGAAACATTACAGCGGTTAAGAAAAAGTCTAAGCCTAAAATACAAAGGGATGAATATACGACGGTTCTAGTGGTGGCACGGCTAATACCTTCTGAAGTTGGTATACTATCAACTCCTTGGAATACTGCAATCCAGCTTATGACAGCAGCAAAGACCGTACTTTTAATTATGCCGTTAACTACATCTTCTCTAAAATCCACGGAGAGTTGCATGTTACCCCAGAAAGCGCCATCATCAACCCCTAACCAAACAACCCCAACTAAATAGCCACCAATTATTGCTACAGCATTAAAAATCAAAGTTAAAATTGGTAATGAAATTTGCCCCGCCCAAAAACGTGGCGCAATAATCCTATGCAGCGGATCAATCCCCATCATTTCCATTGAAGATAATTGCTCGGTAGTTTTCATCAAACCAATTTCAGCAGTTAACGCTGAACCAGCCCGTCCAGCAAATAATAATGCACCAATTACTGGGCCAAGCTCACGCACCATACTTAAAGCAATCAACTCTCCCAGAGCTTGATCTGCGCCAAACTTAGATAATATGGTATAGCCCTGTAATCCTAATACCATGCCGATAAAGAACCCAGAAACTAAAATTACTAGGAGTGATAAAACACCAACAGCATAAATTTGCTTGATTAAACGAGCAGTGCCACGCACGAACTCTGGTTTATTAAAAATTGCATTAAAAATTGTTACAGATGCTCTGCCAACATCTTCAAAAAAAGAAATTGTTCTATGCCCAACATTATAAAAATAAGTTACTAGCATCGTTGCGGTCCCCACAAATCATCTGCATAGCTCTGTGCCGGGTAATGGAATGGAACCGGGCCATCTGGTAACGCCTGCATAAATTGTCGCACCCAAGCATCATCGGAATTCATTAGATCTTCAGGCGAACCGGAACCTACCACACGTCCATTTGATATCAAATATACATGATCAGCAATTCCAATGGTTTCATGAATATCATGCGATACTAATATAGAAGTAATTCCTAATGCATCGTTTAATAAACGAATCAATTGCACTAATACGCCCATAGAGATTGGATCTAGTCCTGTAAAAGGCTCATCGTACATAATAAAGTCTGGATCTAATGCAATTGCGCGTGCTAAAGCAACCCGACGTGCCATACCACCTGATAACTCTTGCGGCATTAAAGTATGCGCCCCGCGTAAACCTACGGCTTGCAACTTCATCAATACTAAATCATAAATCATTTTTTCTGGTAAATTAGTATGCTCACGCAGCGGGAAGGCAACGTTTTCAAACACGCTGAGATCCGTAAACAACGCACCACTCTGAAACAACATTCCCAAGTGGCTACGCATATGAAATAATTCTTTTTTACTCATGGTGGTAATATCTTTACCATCTATTAATATCGAGCCAGCATCGGGCGCATACTGCGCGCCAATTAAACGCAATAAGGTAGTTTTACCGCAACCGCTCGGCCCCATAATCGCAGTCACTTTACCGCGTGGTATATCTAAATTTGCACCATCGAATATAACTTTAGCACCGCGCCTAAAATGTAAATTTCTGATCTCTACAATGTTAGCTGATTCAGCTTTCAATCTAAGTTTCCTAAGTGTATCAAATGACTTCGAATTGCAATCCAAGAATCTTGGGGCTGCTGACAATTTTCTATGGCGAGTCAGAAAGAGTTGATTTTCGAGCATCGCAGCGCAGTTTACATGCTAGTAAATGAGCAGCGAAGCACAGAAAAACAACGCTTTATGGCCGCCATAGTAGAATTTTCAACAGCCCCTACATAATAGCGTGTAAATTAGGAATAGAGAAGGACTAAAGTAGTCCAATTCTTATAAAGTAATGCAAATAAAACTTTTCTCAAAAAATTATAATACTAACTTATAATGCAACGGCTATGTATTTGGGGCATGTTCTCTTGAATTGCGGCGCCATTCGGAGCTTCCTGGCAATCTTGTGCATCAATCATTACAAATCCCTGCTCGCGTGGCACATGCCGTCGCGTATGTGTCACGGCAACCTGCAGTCTATGCAACATATAAACTAGGCTATGCGCCACTGAATTATCTAACGGATGCTTGCTGAGCTTAGCTAGGATTTTGGCGCGCCCTTCTTCGGTTGCATTCGTATAGATTTTAAAGCTTCGATCTTTAAAATCTGCATTATCAAAAAACCTTTGACGATGTGCCGCATAAGCATTTCGCGCAGCATAGGCCACATATGCTGCTGCAAAAACATATGTAACCGGTATAGTCAGCATAGCTGGGATCATGTACCTTTTATCAAGCAACCCCTCATAATCTGATCGCAGTTTAACTAGCTCTACTTTGGCTACGCTAGCATCGACATCGGACAAAATATGGCTTTGTCCAGTTTGTTGCACACCATCGCCAGCTGTTAATACACACATAACACTAACTTGCACCAAGTGACGCTGAGCTAAATATTCAGCAGCACGCTTACATGCGCAGGCTGTCGCATACAGCACCCCCGCTGAATTTGCATGATTAACAGTTATTCTCTTTATGGCAGATAATTTAGCATATTCATTATATGTATTATTCTGATCTTGTTCTGCCATTAATTGCAGTAATTCACTCGCACAAGTTTGTGCATCTGCGCCACCTAGGCTATGTCCAGAAATTATTAAATGAATATTATCCTTATTAAATTCTAATAAACTTGCATGTACTGCAGTTAAAATTGCAAAGCGCTCCTCATAGAAACTTTCACAACCTGGTGCTGGCATCTCTGTGCTGCGACACCATGCAGGAGAATCCTTAGAACCACGAAATA